>JAGBXH010000194.1 GCA_017629395.1 Clostridia bacterium
AGTAAGAGAGGATGCCATCGGCATCCTCTCTTACTTTTTGGTGGACCCTCGTGAGTCGCCACGCGCACCGCTCAGGTGCGCAGGGGTTCGCATTCGCCGCTCGAAGATCGGAGAGCGGCTCGCGCAGCGAGACATTCTCCAGGCGCAGAGCGTGCGAATTTTCGCCATCGGCGAAACTCCCCTCGATCGGCGGGGTCGCTGCCACCGGCAGCCTCTCTCTCTTTTTGGTGGACTCTCGTGAGTCGCCACGCGCACCGCTCAGGTGCGCAGGGGTTCGCATTCGCCGCTCAAAGATCGGAGAGCGGCTCGCGCAGCGAGACATTCTCCAGGCGCAGAGCGAGCGAATTTTCGCCGCAGGCGAAACTCCCCTCAATCGGAGGGTCACGTATCTTTTAGTGAAGTCGAACGCAGTGGAAAAACGCTCCGGTGGAGCGTTTTGGAACGGTGACCGAAGCATTTTGCGAAACTCTCTACTTGACAAAGATAGGCGTACTATTCTGCCAATCCCCCATTGCGGCTACTGCCTTTTCGTAATACCCTTGTTTGAAGAAGAGGCACTTTGAAGGGTCAACGCCCAATTTGTCTGATGTCAGCGTCAATGCAATGGCGCGACAGCCTCCGGCACAGTACTTGAAATACGGGCAGGCATTGCACTCGGCATTCGCCGAGGCGAGGTCACCGACGGTTGTACAAACCTCTGCAAGATATCTGCCCACCTGCAAAATCGGGCGAAGCCCCGATTCCTTGACGTTTCCGAGGATATCATTCCTTGCCTCATAGTAACCCGACATCTGCATACATGGGAACACGTTTCCGTTGGCAGCTACGGCAATCATGGTACGATTTCCGCTGCATACGGGTCTTGAGTACTTGAACTCGCCCTCACGGCAGGTGACGGGACGAAGCATATAGCTTTTACTATGCGGGACAAGTGTGACAAGCTGCCAGATATCCACCGCCATGTTGTGTTGCTCCGCGGAATACGCGCGGCAAAAATCAAGCATCTTATCAAAATACTCGTCAAGATCAAGCGTTGCGCCCTTGGCGTTTTCATTCCACCGAGGACCCTCGGTGGTGCGGATGATACGCATTTGGGAAACACCCATTTTATCCAGCAGGCGCGCCGTGTCAAGCATAGCCTCGACGTTTTTCCTGTGCACGTTGGTCTGCGCCTTGACGCGAAATCCGTTTTTAACGCAAAGAGCGATCGCGCGCAGGGCGTCCTCCTCTGCCCCCTTGCGGTTTCTGAGCCAGTCATGATGACCGATACCGTCAAACGAGATCTTGACCAAGGGGGCGCATCCGATCTCCTTCATGCGATCCAGAACCTCTTGCGTGATATAATATCCGTTGGTATTCAGCTCCTCCACGTACATACCGCGACGGTAAATGCCTTCGATAATCGGCAAAAAGCTCTTATGGCACATAGGCTCGCCGCCGGTTATGGTAAATGCGTGAATGCCGCAAGCCATCGCCTGGTCAAGCAGGCACTCTGCCTCCTTACGTGAAAACTCCGCCATCAGCGGTGCATTGTCCGCAGCATTGAAGCAATGCAGGCAGTTGTAGTTGCACTTCCCTGTAATCATCCAGTTCATCTCAGGAAAATAGCGGTTGTCGCACTCCATTTTCTGCCACGGAGAAAGCGATCTTTCCCCCGTTTGGCACTCCGATATAAAGCCTCTTTCAAGAAGGCTTTGGAGAAGCTCGCTGTCCTCGATCTCGCATTGTCCGTCACAGCGCGACAGCAGCTCAAATTCTTCCTTGGTCAATTTCTGCGCAGCGAGCACACCCTTGATATAATATGCGTAAGGTACGCGCCACCAGGAGCGCAGCGCGATCATTTCGTTCAATATGTAGCTCATATTTTTACCGCTCTTTTATCCTTGTGTTTTTTGAAAACAGATTGAAAGCGCGAAACGAACCGTATCTGCGGAACGCTTCGCGCTGCTTGATTTCAATTGATTATTTGATTATTCTGCGTCGGGAGTGACTTTTTTGAGGATGACGGTGTTGCACTTCGGACATTTAACGGGGGCAGAATTGCTGATAACAGAAGAAGGATCATCCTTCTGGAATGCAACAGAGGCGACCAGACTACCGCAATTGGGGCAGCGGCTGCCGTCTACCAATCTGACCTTGTCCATGTTCAGATTATTGTATGCTCTTCCGCCGATTTTTGCCGAGCCCAGACCGCCGGAAACGCCGTCAAGCTCTTCGTCAGATACGGCTGCGGTTTCATTCACCTTCAATTCAACGTCTTTGTTTGCCATTTTTTGAACTCCTTGATTAAAATTATTTTTAGTAGATCGTATCTCTCGTGATGGAATGCTTTGCCATTGCATTGAGATTTAGGAGTTAAGCTTTTCCTGTTAACTCCTCATGCTTACATCAAAGATGCTCAATGATGTTATTGTCAATCGCTTTGTCATTCGATTCGTAAGGCAGGGGCGATAATTTACTGTCATATACCGTTTTGGAGGATGTGTTACCGCAATTAGCACAGGTGCTTGCAGCGTTGGCGTTTGTTCTGCGAAGGAGCGCTTCGACAAAATCAAAACAACCACCACCGGCAACCAATTCAAGCTCGTCGTCGGATATTGCACCGTTTGTGTGCAGCTGTTCAAAATACGTCTTTGCCTCGTCTTCGGTAAGCACTATGTTATTTTCACTTGCAAGAGCCATAAGCTCCTCTGCACTCTTAGCAGCCTTTGCCTGTGCAATCAGTTCAGGGGTTAAGTTTTTCATACGTTATTCTCCTTGTTCAGTTTGTACCGATTTCGGTTTTCAACTTTATAGGTCAAACTCTCATAATGTAGCTTCAAATTGTGATCATGCGCTTTCTTTGTCATCATTATATCACGTCGGGTGTTACAAATGTGTTACAAATCTACCCAAAATATTAAAAATATAAATTTTAATGATCCAGTCTTTGACGTTCAACCAGCTCTGCAAATTTACCGTCAAGAGCGATCAGCTCGTCGTAAGTGCCGTCCTCAAGGATTTTTCCGTTTTCAAGATAAATGATACGGTCGCACTCGCGAATGGTAGACAGACGGTGCGCAATCACAATTCTCGTGCATTTGAGCGTTCCAAGAGAATCCGAAACGATCTTCTGCGTGATATTGTCAAGTGCACTCGTTGCCTCATCAAGCATTATGATCTTTGGCCTTGGCGCAATGGCGCGGGCGATCATAATTCTTTGGCGTTGTCCGCCCGAAATGCCACCCGATCCCTCGGAGATCACGGTATGCATGCCCATGGGCATTTTTCGGATATCATCGGCAATACCTGCCAGCTCGGCGGCAGCCCACGCCTCGTCCATGGTAAGATGCGGCGCTGAAATGACGATGTTGGAAAAAATATCGCCCTGGAAGAGCTTACCGTTTTGCATGACCACACCGATCTTGCGACGCAGAGATTTCAGGTCAATTCCCGCAAGATCCTTGCCATCGTAATAGATCGCACCCTTCTGCGGCTTTTCAAATCCAAGCAGCAGCCTGAGCAGCGTGGATTTTCCGCATCCGGTAGAGCCAACAATTGCAACGTACTGCCCCGGTCGGATCTTCAATGAAAGATTGTCAATGACGTTGGGCATCCCCTCGTGATATCTGAATGACACGTTGCAAAGCTCAATGCCGCCCGTAAGCTGCTCTATGACAGGCTTACCCTGCGCGATTTCCGGAATCGTATCCATGATAGGCTTTGCCATTTCAATGGTAGGCTTGAATTGCGCAACCATTGTAGCAATCCCTGCCAAGGACATAAACGCACCGCTGACCATGCCGTACGCTGTATTGAACGCATAGTAATCTGCCACGCTGACCTGACTGTGCACAGCCATATAGTACATCAGTATCATGCCGCCAAGAGAAATGATGGCACCGAAGGCATTGTTAGCACGCAGAAAAAGGGGCGGGTTATAAGCAACTCGGAGCTGCTCTGCATAAAGCTTGGACCAACGCGCAAACATGCGCTTTTCCGCGCCCGAAAGCCTGATTTTCTGCACTCCGGTTATCATGGCATAGCTCATACCGCTTTCCTTGGCGGAAAGCTCCATCTGCTTTTTCGTATACTTCATCTGACAGAGCGTGGTAACAAGAGACAGCACAATGGTGGCAAATATCACACCCAAAGCAGGAATCACCAGAGCGGGTGCGTATTCAAATATCTGCGTAATATACACCAGCGAGAATATGGACGTAAGTCCGGTTTGCAACACGCAGGATACCAGCATGGAGCAAAGTGACTGAATGTATTGCGAGCGGCTTGCAAGATCGCCTGCACTGTATTTCTTAAAGAAATCCGCAGGGAGTGACAATATGCGCATCATCGTCGCCGCCTGCACCGATATGGTGATCTTTGTGTTGATCCGCGCCATCAAAAGTGAGGTGATCCCGCTTACAAGCAAGGAACTGATGCTGACACTTATCATAAACACCGCTATTCCCAACAGAAGCCGGTAATCCTTGCTGCCTATCACCGTGCCCATGAGCAGATTGTTAAGCTTGGGGCCCAACAGACCAACAGCAGTTGCTGCCATGCCCGACAGTACGATGAAAATGAAATCGGAAACCGAAAGCGTTTCCGCGATATATCGCACCAATGCGCGCAGCGTCAGCCGCTCAAGGGGAAAGGGCTTGTAAAAGCAAACAGCCTCTTGCTCAAAAAGAGATTCGTTTTTCGCATTGAGCCTGATCCATTTGCCTGACCCTGCATCAAAATATGCGTATCCCGAGATGCCCTTGGGAATCAAAGCAACCGTGCTTCCATCATCCTTACGGGTGCCGAGCACTGCTCCAATGGAATCCTTATACCATCCCCTTTCGAGATTGACGTTGCGCCGCATAATCCCGTTCGGACGGAGCAGATATTCAAGACGGTCGTTCAACGTCTTTACGGAAGTCGGGATCTGGCGTGGCTTTACCTTATAATATTCGAGGATCTTTGCAATCGCGCCAAGCTCCCGCTCGTCATTCCCGTCATTTGATGCGCATCTCTTGGTACCGAGTACCGCATCCGCAATATCAGCAAATGCCTCGGAAAAGGTATCCTCGTCATTTTTTCTTCTTTGCTTGATCTGTTCATCAAACCAACCCATGCCCGGTCCTCCTTTGTGCTTGGGAAGTAGATATTTTCATTGATCTCGCTTCCTCCATCAATCGCTTGTAACGAGCCTTGTATAGAAGCCGCCGAGTGCGTAAAGCTCGTCGTGCGTTCCTCTTTCGACCACAACGCCATGATCCATTACGAGGATCTCGTCACAATCTCGTATCGTTGAAAGACGGTGCGCTACCACAATGCAGGTAATTCCCCTATCCTTTATGGATCTGATGACCTCATATTCGGTTCTTGCATCCAGTGCAGACGTTGCCTCGTCGAGTATCACGATTGTGGGATCCTGCGCAAGCACTCTTGCTATTTCAAGTCTTTGACGCTGGCCTCCCGAGAAATCCATACCGCCCTCAGTCAGCTTATAGCTGTATCCGCCTTCGCGCTGCATGATGTCGCTGTGGATCTGCGCATCTCTTGCCGCCAATATCATCTCAAAATCCTCAATGGAGGAATCCCACATTTTTATGTTGTTGGCAATCGTATCCTCAAAGATAATGATATCCTGATCAACTACCGCAAGAGACCCGGTAAACACACTGCGGTCAATGCGCTCTATCGGCTTTCCGTCAAAAAGTATCTCGCCGCTCCAGGGCTGATACAATCCCGCTATCAGCTTTGAGATCGTTGACTTTCCGCAGCCCGACATGCCAACCAATGCAATCCGCTTGCCCGGTGTCAGCTCAAGATGAAAATCCTTGATCAGCGGATCTGCAAGACGCGAGTAGCCGAACGTGACGTTTTTCAGCTCAACTCTTCCGGAAAGCTTGGAATACGTATCTGTTTCCCCGTCAACCGACGCCTGCCGACACAGCTTGTCGGTGGGATATTTCATCACGTCATCAATTCTTTCCATAGAGGTTCTCATTTCCTGAAGCGTCTGCCCTGCGGAAATAAACTTTTGCGCAGGTGAGGTAAAGGAGCCAAGGAAGCCCTGGAACGCCATCACCATACCCACCGTAAAGATTCCCTCCATCACAAGGTATACGCCTATAATGAGAACTGCCGTGTTGGTGACGGTGGAAACCAAGGGAGGAATCATGCCAAGATACTGGTTGAGCTTTGCATACTTGACCCGTTGGGTATTGACGCTTGCCTGATATCCCGCCCATTTTGCAAAAAATCCGTTTTCTGCTCCGCTTGCCTTGATGGTTTCGATCATTTCAATTCCCGCCACCGTTGCACCTGTCAGCTTACCCATGTCGCGCATGGAAACGCGGGTGATATTCACGCGCTTTTTGGAAATAATGCGGGACAGAAACAGATTGATCACGATCGAGAAAACCCCGACCAAGGTCAAAGGCAGGCTGTATCGAATCATGACCACGAGATAGAACACCATCATGCCCGCCTCGATCACAAGGGGGGCAAAGGTAGCTGCCAGCGTTTTGGCAACCGAGGCATTCGAGCTCTTTCTTTCCTGGATATCTCCCGCCATTCTTTGCGAGAAGAAGTCCATGGGAAGTCTTAAAACCTTCCACATGAAAGCGGTACTTCCCAGCGCATCGATCTTTGCTCCGATACGCGCTGTGTATATAGCCTCAATAAATGCCATGACGATCTGAATGATCGAAAGTGCCGCCAGCGAGCAGATGAACGGCATGAGCCATTCGGGGTTCTGCCCTGTCAGGAGTCTGTCAACAAAGATACGTGAGAAGGCGGGATTGATAATACCGATCAGTGACATCGTCACCGTAGTCATAACAGTGAACACCACCGCAACGCCTGTTCCGCGCATCTTTTCCTTAGAAAAGGATATCATACTCTTGGGCTTGCCCGCAGGCTCAAAGCTCTCAGAAGGCTCAAACATCAGACAAATGCCGGTAAATGATTTATCAAAGCTTTCGATCGATATGCTGTAAGTGCCTCTTGCGGGGTCATTGAGTATCGCCTTATTCCCCTTGAAGCCGTTCAGAACCACAAAGTGATTGAAGTTCCAATGCACAATGCAGGGGAACTTTCCGTTTTTTTGCAGCTCCTTCGTCTCATATCGATAGCCTTGCGCTACAAGTCCATAGCTCCTTGCAGCTCTCAGCATATTCTTTGCGTTTGATCCATCGCGCGAAACTCCGCAATCAGCGCGTACCTGCTCAAGCGGAATCCATTTCCCATAATATGCAAGAATCATGGTCAGTGACGCCGCTCCGCATTCCAAAGCCTCCAGCTGCATCACAACGGGAACCTTTGCCACACCGTTTGTAACGGGCGACTTGACTTTTTTGTCAGCTTTCCCCATATTTCCCACCTCAGTTCAGGATAAAAGAGATAGGCGAAATGCTCTCAATCACGATATCCGCCTTTTGCACACCGTCGGAGTGTACACCGTCAATGCTGACCTCGTATACCCATTCACCAACGGTAAGACCGCTTGCGTGTATCGCGTAATCCGTCAGAGATCCGTCCACCTTGATGGGTACTTGGGCGATCTCCGTAATGACGTATTCCTGATCCTCGGAACGAACCGTCATTCCGACTTCAATCTTTTCCATATTGGACTCGCCTATGTATATAACCGCAATTCCACCATCCGTTACAATGGCAGTAGACAGAGTCGTGTCAATTCTTCCGATACATCCCCATGCAACCACGCCTGCAAGCAAAATCACGATTGCCAAAAGCACCATCCAAAGACCGGGATTGGCAACCTTGACGTAATCCTGAAGCTGCTCCGGGGAGGAAACCTTGTCCATGCTGCTTTTCTTAAATAATTGTTTATTCATATCCTTCTCCAAGTGTGATGAAATGATCACGTACTTCCCTGTTTTTACCTAAAATACGCTTTAAGGCGATATCCCCTGCGTCATGTCATTTTGCATGCATTTCAAAAGGATAAATCTACCCCATTTTCCTCATTGTAACATAAGGCGCGTTACAAATGTGTTACAAACTACCGCGCAAACATATATTTTTCGGTAATTCAAGTTACCGTTGTCAGTTGCGTTTCGGTTTAGAAAAGCGAGATGCTACCATCAAAGCCCCCCTCCAGGGAGTTGCCTGCAAGCAGGCTCACGCAGCCTGCGGCGGCGTGTGGGGGGAAGGCTTGCGCAGGCTTGTTCCAAGCGCAGGGGGGAGAGTGCGAATAGAATAGATTTATGACGCAAATGCGGTAACGAAATTTGCTGCATTGCATAAAAAAGCAGGAATCTGCTCAAAATCGAACAAATTCCTGCTATTTTCCCGTTATTTCCGCAGCCCCATGGGGCTGCCTTTTTTGGTATTTGCTTTTCCCTATTACAACAGGCTCAGATACAGCGCCTTGATCTCCTCAACGCTGGTCTCTCTGGGGTTACCGGGACGGCAAGCGTCTGCGTAAGCGGACTCTGCAAGGAAGTCGACGTCCTCGGGCTTTACGATGTCCTTAAGGTCAGCGGGAATGCCGACGTCCTGGGAAAGCTGCTTAACAGCAGCGATTGCAGCGGCTCTTGCCTCGTCAAGGCTCATGTCTGCAACGCCCTTGACACCCATTGCAACTGCGATATCTCTGTACTTCTCACCGGTAGCGGGAGCATTATACTCCATAACGGTGGGCAGGATGATGGCGTTAGCCACACCGTGAGGGGTATCGTACAGCGCGCCCAGAGGGTGAGCCATGGAGTGCACGATGCCAAGACCTACGTTAGAGAAGCCCATGCCTGCTACATACTGGCCAAGTGCCATGCCCTCGCGGCCCTCGTCGGTGTTTGCAACAGCACCGCGCAGGCTGCGTGCGATGATCTCGATTGCCTTGATGTGGAACATATCGGAAAGCTCCCAAGCGGCACCGGTGATATAACCTTCAATAGCGTGCGTCAGCGCGTCCATACCGGTAGCAGCGGTCAGGCCCTTGGGCATGGTTGCCATCATATCGGGGTCAACGACAGCGACGACGGGAATGTCATGCACATCCACGCAAACCATCTTGCGGTTGTTCTGTGCATCGGTGATGACGTAGTTGATGGTGACCTCTGCAGCAGTACCTGCGGTGGTGGGGACGGCGATGATGGGGGTGCACTTGTTCTTGGTGGGAGCTACGCCCTCAAGGCTTCTGACGTCGGCAAACTCGGGGTTCTCGATAATAATACCGATTGCCTTTGCGGTGTCCATGGAAGAACCGCCACCGATTGCAACGATGCAGTCTGCACCGCTTGCCTTGAACGCCTCAACGCCGCTCTGAACGTTTTCAATGGTGGGATTGGGCTTGATCTCGCTGAAAATATCATACGCAATGCCTGCCTCGTCCAACACGTCGGTCACCTTCTTGGTCACACCGAACTTGATCAGATCGGGGTCGGAGCACACGAATGCTTTTTTGAAGTTTCTTGCCAGAATCTCTGCCGCGATCTCCTTGATCGCGCCCTTGCCGTGATAGCTGGTTTCATTGAGTACAAATCTGTTTGCCATGTCAAATCTCCTTTTGAATGTATTTGGATATACGTTAATTATACACGATTTCGCAAGCTCTGTCAACGGTTATTTTAACAGCGAAATCGCGTCGCTGATGTTCTTTTCCAGCGCTTCCCTGCCGTATTTATCGACCTCTGCCTTATTCTTTTCCCCATGCGTCAGGCAGCCTGCACCATTGATACAACCGCCCACGCAAGCCATACCCTCAATAAAGTTGCCGTCAAGCACGCCCTTGTTCAGCTTGAGAAGTGCCATACGGCAAGCCTCAATACCGTCGCAGACTACGGGCTTGATCTCAAAGTCGATGTTCTGCTCCTTCATCGCCTGCGCCGCTGCGTCGGTCAGACCACCGCTACGCGCAAAAATTCTGCCAAAATAGGAGGCGTTGTCCAACACGCCCTCCGGGAAGGTGGAAAGCTCAAAGTCGCGGCTGTCAAACAGTGCCTGCAGCTCCTCAAACGTCAGCACGCAATCCACCCAGGGCTTGACGCTCTCAAGCTGCGCCTCTGCCTTTTTTGCGGTGCACGGACCAATGAAGATCACCTTTGCACCGGGCGTATGCTCCTTGATATACTTTGCAAGCACCGCCATGGGCGACATGTTATGCGAAATGTGCTCCACTAACTGCGGGAATTGCGATTTGATATACTGCACGAAGGCAGGACAGCAGGAGCTTGTCAAAAGTCCCTTTTCAGAAAGCTCACGTGCCTCCTCCATTGCGACCATATCAGCACCCAGCGCAGCCTCGATCACGTCGTGGAAGCCCAACATCTTCAGCCCCGTGACCACCTGTCCAAGCTTTGCATAAGAAAACTGGCTGGAGATGGAGGGCGCGACAACGGCGTAAACGCGATAAGGACCGCTCTTGGTGTTTTTCTCACTTTTTTTCAGAATATCAATGGCGTTGACGATATAGGACTTATCCGTGATCGCGCCAAAGGGACACTGATACACGCAAGCGCCGCATTGAATGCACTTTGCATTATCGATCTTTGCCGCCTTATCCTCATTCATGGAAATTGCCTTTACCTTGCATGCGTTCTGGCAGGGACGCTTGCGGCTGACGATAGCAGCATAGGGGCAAACCTTGGCGCATGCACCGCACTCCTTGCATTTTGACTTGTCAATATGTGCAACGTGGTCGCGGTCAAAGGACAAGGCACCGAACTTACAAACGTCTTCGCAGCGGTGGGCAAGGCAGCCTCGGCAGGCGTTGGTAACCTCATAGCCCCCGACGGGACACTCATCACAAGCGATATCGATCACCTCAATGACGTTGGGATTGTTCTGATCCCCGCCCATGGCGATCTTGACTCTCTCCGCAAGGATGGCACGCTCCTTGTACACGCAGCAGCGCATAGTAGGCTGCTTACCGGGAACCAATTTGGCGGGAACGTCCAAAATGTTCTCCAGCAGCTTATCCTCCCACGCAAGTCTTGCCACCTCGCGCAGGACCTTATATTTCAAATGCTGTACCTTTGTATCAAATTTACGCATTTATACATCTCCTTCGTTTTCAGAAATAGCTTACCTTAATGCGCTTACCCATCTTTTTCAAGCAAGCGGAAAGCTCCTCCACCAAATTCATTTTGATATTGAAATTGATGGGAAGATCCGGGTTCTGGTGCGCGGGATTGACCGCTCTGCCAACGTAGAAGTTGATGTCGGTCGCTTCCTCAAAGAGCAGACGGCTGATCAGCGATGCGCCGTCCTTTTTGAAATTCCAATCCTCATAAAACTGGTTTTCACCGAGATAATCCTTGGCGTACTCAATGACCCTGTTCATGGTAATAACGCCCTCGGTCACAAGATCCACGCCCTCGATCCTTGCAATGGGAGGCACATCGCTGCGCTCAAAGCTCAGGCTGACCTCCACGCGCTTGCCCAGATACTTGGCAGCAATGGATGAGGTCGTACCGCCGCAGATAATGTGCTTGCCCTCCTTGGAGAAGAACAACGACATCATGCGGTTGGCATCATCGCGATTGGAGGGCGGGCCGAACAGAATGTTCATAGGCTCTCTTCTGCGAATTTTGACCACGCAAGCGGTCGTATCGTCGCCGGGCTTGTGTCCGTAGAGCTTGTCGCACTCGTCCACAAGCATTGTGGAAAGATTCTTTGCCGTATAACCGCCTGCGACAAGTGCCTGCATATAATCCGCAATATCCTCGCGCTTCCAGCCAAAATTATACTTACCGCCCATGCCTGCATGGGGGCATCCGTCACTCATGGCGATGAAAACGTCGTTCTCCTGCAGCTTGATAGTGGATTTATAAATCTTTTTGCCGCCGATGCTGATCTCGGTCTTGGGATAATCATATTGCACGTAATCCCTGATCACGATCACGTGAGGGTTATCGTACTGAATGATCTCGGCAATCTGATTATTGAGCAAATGGATGATGGTAAACGTGGAATACGCCACGCCGCGCACCGAGCATACGGGCAACGCACCTGCAATGGTCGCCACGCATTCCTCAATGGGCAGCCCTGCCGCCATCATCGTAGAAATGATCTTGGAGGTCAGCGTGGAAAGAATACTCGCCTTCACACCTGAGCCAAGTCCGTCCGCAAGCACGATCACGGTAGAGTTTTCATTCTCCTCTACCACGTCCACGTGGTCTCCGCACAGCTCCTCTCCGACGTGGTTGATGCTCTTATAGCCGATATCTGCACACAAATCATTCATCGCCGATAGACTCCTTGAGCTTAGTCAGCGCGATCTTGGTTTCTGCAGCGGTCTCGCCCAGCAAAGAGGCGATCTCCTGCACGATTCTCATCTGCTTCTCAACGACCGTATCCGCGACCTCCACGGTCTGCTTGTTGATGCGTGCCTTCTTTTCCCTATCGGCTTCCTCGTCGGTAATATCGCGCATAATACCGATCAGAATGCGGGAGTCGGACGCGTACACGACTGTCTGCTCCACGTATTTCTTGTATTCTGCAAGATACGTGCGCTGGTTGATCACGTTTCTGCCGCTGTTTTTCACCTGCACAAATACCGTAGGATCAAGAATACGGATCACGGGCTCACCGAGCACGTCGGAGGAGTTGCGGATGTTCATGATCTTACGAGCCGCCTTATTGATCTGCTGTACCTCAAGATTTTCGTTGAGCACGAGCAGACCGTTGGGGGTGTTGTTGACGATAGCATCCGAGAAGCTCTCCGCCTTGTCCTTTAAGAAGGGTAAGCACATTGAGCTTTCCGCCTTGCCCTGAATGATGGCGATTGCCTTTTCGCGGCAGGAATTATAGCCGCAAGAGCCGCAGTTCAGCTCATCCGCAGGCTTGAATTTGCCCATCTGACGAAGAACGGACATGATCTCAATTTCGGAGGGTTGAGCGAGCTTGTGCTCGATCGCGGTAAAGTTCTTTTTAAGATATTCGGCAGCAGGCTGCTCCACCTCAAAATCGCGCTCACCCGCATAATCTGCAATCGTGATGTAGTCCTTGATAGGCGAGGTGCTGTGATACTTCTCCATAACGGGGCCGCCTATGCAGCTGCCAACGCAGGCAGACATTTCAATAAAGCACTTATGGATCTTTCCGCTCTCAATATCCTTGAGCGCAGCAATGCAATTCTCCACGCCGTCCAGCGCAACGTAGGTATATCCGGGAATATCCTTTGCCATGGTCTTGAGTACGCCGCCCGTGGTCGGGAAAAAGCGTGCACGGCTTTCCTTTGTCTCATCCTTCTCCTGCTCCAGCGCAATATTCTCTGCCTTGAGCCAGTTCGTCAGCTCCTCAAAGGTCAGAACGGCATCCACAATGCCCTCGTAATATTCAGCCTCGTCCTTTTTGGCAACGCAAGGGCCGATAAATACAGTCTTGACGCCGGGCATTCTTTTCTTGATGTCCGTACAATGTGCCTGCATGGGAGACATGACGTCCGCAAGATATTGCAAGCTTGACGGAAAATACTTCTGGATCAGCAGATTGACGGAATGACAGCAGGAGGTGATGATAATATCCCTCTCCTCCTCACGCAGCATTCTCTCGTATTCGGTTTTGACAATGGTCGCACCGATAGCGGTCTCCTCCACGTCTGCAAAACCCAGCTGCTTGAGCGCGCGACGCATGGACTCGATGCCAACACCCTCGTAATTGGCAATAAAGGAGGGTGCCAGGCTGACTACCACGGGGCTGCCGCTCTGCAAAAGCACGCGTGCCTTTTCCGTGCCGTCCACGATCTCCTTGGCGTTTTGAGGACAAACAACGAAGCAATGACCGCACAAAATGCACTCGTTGCCGATAATATGCGCCTGGTTGCCCGAGAAACGGATCGCTTTGACGGGACAGTGACGAATACACTTGTAGCAGTTCTTGCAGTTTGATTTTTTCAAGGTCAAGCAATTTGCCACTTTTGTCACTTCCTTTCGTTCTCAATCACATCAAGAATATTCTTCTTGAAAAATTCTCTGAAATTCTCTCTTGTCACGCCAACGTGAACGTCATCGTTAACCTGTACGGTAACGCCGACGCGGTTGCACTTTCCGATGCAAAAGCTGCCGGAAAGCACCACCTCGTCCTCGATCTGATACTCCTGTACAGCTTTTTCAAAAAGCTCGACGATATCAGCAGAGCCCTTGATATGGCAGGAGGAGCCAACACAAACCTGAACGAACAGCATCTCTTACACCTTAGCCAGAACTTCCTTGGCAAAGAACTCGCCAACGTTCTCGGGAGAAACGGAATGGAAGGTATCATTCACGGTGACGCATACGCCCTGCTGGCACTTACCCATGCAGAAGGTGCCGCCCAGCTCTACCTTATCGCCGATCTTGTGCTCGGAAATGAGATACTGCAGCTGCTCTACGACCTGGCGAGAGCCCTTGATATGGCAGGAGCTTCCGATACAAACAGTAATTTTAAGCATAATTTATTACCTCACAATCAATTTATTTTCATAGGGGTGCGGCGGGAGATGCTTTGCGCCATGCTCCCGCCTGATTTTATTGGTTTTCAGTTTACTGGTAATCGACTACGCCGACCCAGCCTGCAAGGAACTCTCGCTCCTTTTCGTTGCCCTTGACGGACTGTGAAGCCGCCACAATGGGCATCCACTTCTGTACGTACTGCTTTGCGGTATCGCTCTTCTTGCAGAAGGTGTTGAGGTAGAAATCTGCGCCCTCGATGTCACCGTTCAGCCAGAACAGAAGGTAGGTGCGGGCTACGTCAGCGGATGCATTGCCCTGCGTTGCGTGTGCCCAGTCCAGGATGTAGAGAGAGCCGTCCTCGGTGACAACCACGTTGGAGGGGTTGAAGTCACCGTGGCAAACCTTGTTGTGCTTGGGCATTGCCTCAAGACGGGTGTGCAGATCGTAACGGGTGGTAGCATCAAAATCGGTCTGTGCGATCTTTCTGGACATCTTGTCCTTGAGCTTGTTCAGCAGAGGGCAGGTCTTGGAGTGTACCTCCATTTGCAGATCCACCAGCTGCTCAATGTACTTTTCCTTGTTGTCGGGATCTTCTGCCATAAGCTGTGCAAGCGTCTTGCCCTTGATAAACTCGTAAACGATCGCCCACTTGCCGTCGATCATAGTGACCTCCAGGATCTTGGGGATGTTCAAGCCCGTGCTTTCGATTCTTGCCTGGTTGAGTGCCTCGTTGAGCACGTCTGCCTTGGAATATTCCTCATTGAAGACCTTAATGCAACGCTCACCGTCGCGGTAGATGGTCTTGTTGTTTCTTACTGCGATTACTCTATCAAGATTCATAGTCAATACCTCCTAAAATTAAGCCTTCTTGCTCTTGGTGTAAACTGCCTTGATGGCATCAGGAGCGGTTACGGTCAGATCGGTCGCGGGCATGGGCTGCTCGACAAAGTGCTTGCCGTAGTATGCATTGAGATACATCTGCTTGATCTCGCTCATCAGAGGATAACGGGGGTTCGCACCGGTGCACTGGTCGTCAAATGCCTGCTCGACCATGTCGTCAAGGCGGGCTAAGAAGTCAGCCTCGTCAATGCCGTAGTCCTTGATGGTTGCCTTGATGCCAACGCGGGATTTGAGGTCGTTGATCGCCTTGATCAGGTTCTCCAGCTTCTCCTCATTGGTCTTGCCGCCAAGGCCCAGAGCATCTGCTACGTCTGCATAACGGGCAAGGGTGTGAGGATGATCGTACTGGGAGAAGGTACCCATCTTAGCAGGAGCCTCGCTTGCGTTGAAGCGAATGACCTCCTCGATCATCAGCGCGTTTGCAACGCCGTGAGGCAGGTGGTGGAATGCGCCCAGCTTGTGCGCCATGGAGTGGCAGACACCGAGGAATGCGTTAGCAAATGCCATACCTGCAATGGTTGCAGCGTTTGCCATCTTCTCTCTTGCCTCAACGTCGGTCTGACCGTTGTCGTATGCGCGGGGCAGATATCTGAAGATATTCTTGAGAGCCTGGAGTGCCAGACCGTCGGTGTAGTCGGTTGCCAGCATAGCAACGTATGCTTCAAGCGCGTGGGTGACTGCGTCGATACCGGATGCTGCAGTCAAACCGCGGGGAGCGGACATGTGGAAGTCGGTATCAATGATTGCCATGTTGGGCAGCAGCTCATAGTCTGCAAGAGGATACTTGACGCCGGTCTTCTCATCGGTGATAACCGCGAAGGGAGTCACCTCGGAGCCGGTACCTGCAGAAGTGGGGATTGCAATGAAATATGCCTTTTCGCCCATCTTGGGGAAGGTGTAAATTCTCTTACGGATATCAATGAAGCGCATTGCCATATCCATAAAGTCAGCCTCGGGATGCTCGTAGAGTACCCACATGATCTTAGCTGCGTCCATAGCAGAGCCGCCGCCCAGCGCGATGATGGTGTCGGGCTTGAAGGCTGCCATCTGTGCAGCACCCTCGGTAGCATTTGCCAGCGTGGGATCGGGCTGTACGTTCCAGAAGCAGGTGTGCTGAATGCCCATTTCGTCCAGCTTGTCGGTAATGGGCTTGGTGTAGCCGTTCTCATACAGGAAGGTGTCGGTTACGATGAATGCCTTCTTTGCGCCTCTGACGGTGCGAAGCTCGTCAAGAGCGATGGGCAGGCAGCCCTTCTTGATATATACCTTTTCGGGTGCGCGGAACCAAAGCATGTTTTCTCTCCTCTCGGCTACGGTCTTGATGTTGAGCAGGTGCTTGACGCCTACGTTCTCGGATACGCTGTTACCGCCCCAAGAGCCGCAACCCAGCGTCAGGGAGGGAGCGAGCTTGAAATTGTAAAGGTCACCGATACCGCCGTGTGCGGAGGGGGTGTTGATGACGATACGGCAGGTTCTCATTCTTGCGGAGAATGCAGCCAGCTTTTCCTTTTGAGTGTTGACGTTGATATACAGAGAGGAGGTATGACCAAAGCCGCCGTCCTCAACTAACTTGTCAGCCTTGTCAAGTGCCTCTTGGAAGGTCTTGAACTTGTACATTGCCAGAACGGGAGAGAGCTTTTCGTGTGCGAACTCCTCGGAGATCTCCACGCTCTCCACCTCGCCGATCAGAATCTTGGTGCCTGCGGGAACGGTCACGCCTGCAAGCTCTGCAATGCGGGCAGCCTTCTGACCAACGATCTTTGCGTTCAGACCGCCGTTGATGATGATGGTCTTTCTGACCTTCTCGGTCTCTGCAGGATTGAGGAAGTAGCAGCCTCTTGCAGCAAACTCAGCCTTTACGGTGTCATAAATCGACTCGTGCACGATTACGGACTGCTCGGAAGCGCAGATCATACCGTTGTCAAAGGTCTTGGAGTGAATGATGGAGTTGACAGCCTGCAGGATGTTTGCGCTCTCGTCAATGATTGCGGGCACGTTACCTGCACCAACGCCCAGCGCGGGCTTACCGGAGGAGTAAGCAGCCTTGACCATGCCGGGGCCACCGGTTGCGAGAATGATATCCGCTTCCTTCATAACCGTGTTGGTCATGTCCAGAGAAGGCACGTCGATCCAGTCGATAATGCCCTCGGGTGCGCCTGCAGCAACTGCAGCCTCTAAGATCAGCTTAGCAGCAGCAATGGTGGAGTTCTTTGCACGGGGGTGAGGGCTGATGATAATGGCGTTGCGGGTCTTGAGAGCCAGCAAGCACTTGAAAATAGCGGTAGAAGTGGGGTTGGTGGTGGGAATGACAGCTGCAACGACGCCGATCGGCTCTGCGATCTTGGTAATGCCGTAGGTCTTGTCCTCCTCGATGACACCACAGGTCTTGGTTTCCTTGTACTGGTTGTAAATGTACTCGGCAGCATAGTGGTTCTTGATGACCTTGTCCTCCACAATGCCCATGCCGGTCTCCTCGACAGCGAGCTTTGCAAGAGTGATGCGAGCCTTGTCTGCAGCGGTAGCAGCGGCAAGAAAGATCTTGTCAACCTGCTCCTGGGTGTAAGTTGCGTAAACCTTCTGTGCAGCTCTTACGCGAGCAAGAGCTTCGTGCAGAGCGTCTACGCTGTCAACGATGGGGTAAGTCTTGATGTCCATTTTGTATATCCTCCTAAAAATATTAACTGATTTGACTTTTGAGATGCGCTAAGGAAAGCGCCAAATTCTCTTGCTTTAAGGCAACGTTTGCAGGGACGTTGAGCGCACACGGTGCAAAATTCCAGATGGCACGCACTCCGCTCAAAACCAAGGCGTCACAAACCTCCTGCGCAGATCCCTGCCCTACCGTGATAATGCCCAGCCGCACGTCGTGTGCGCGACAGTAATCACCAAGCTCCTTGATCGGTAAGATCTCTGTCGCGTTCTTTCCGGTTTTGATCGCGTGATCGTTGCAATCAAAGCCTGCAACAATCCTGACACCGTATTCAAGGAAGCCGTCAAAGTCCAAAAGTGCCTTGCCAAGCTTTCCCGCGCCGATCAAAACCGCATTGGTCACTCCCTCGTAGCCGAGATGACGCTCTATGTCGGATATCAGGGCTGCGCGCTCGTAGCCAACCTTTGGCTTCCCTGCACCGCTGACGGTTGCTAAGTCCTTGCGCACCTGCACGTCGCCAAGTGAAAGCCCTTTGGCAATCGCCGTTGCCGAAATGGTTGCGCCCTTGATTTCGGGCAAAGCCTTCAGATAAGCAAGGTATTGCGGCAGCCTGCCAAGCGTTGCTTTGGGAATGGCATATCCGTTCATGTTGTCACCTCCTCGTTTTTTCCTTGCTTATTCTATCATATAAACTGCGCTTTGGGAATTATTAAAATGTTATATCGGTATTATGCGTATCGATATAACAGCAATCGATATGCAGCATATCGATAAAAAAGAGCAGCCCGATCTTACTGATCGGGCTGCATGAAAACGGTATAGCATTGTACGATTTCAGGGAAATGAGATTGATGCGTCATGGTGTTTTCCCCCAAAAAAAGATATTTATTTGATGAATTTGCGTTTTGCCTGGCAAAGTGCGGTGATAAATTCCTTATCCAGCTTGGAAAGCCTATATCCCTTGTGATAGATCAAAACGTCCTTGTAAACCTTTTTGTTTCCCTCGCACACGCGCTGAACAAGATTATATCTGTCAAGTATTTGTTGCGATGCGGGAGATACCCACATAAAGGTCTGAGGGTTTTCGGAAAGCAGATCAAACTGGCTGGCGCGCTCAAATACAAAAATTCTTTGGTCCACCTTATCGGGCAGTTCCTCGCGGAACACCTTGGACATGGAAAGCGTGGGCACGTAGGGGTCTGCGTGCGCGATCTCCACGTAACCACAGAGATCGTCGTAGGTAATGGTCTCCTTGTCTGCAAGAGGATGATCACGGCTCATAAGAAGAACGTAGGAAAACTCCGCTACAAGCTCATAGGAAAGTCCCTTTTCTTCCAGCATTGTTTTATAATACTTATCGTAGGTATCGGAATAACGAATGATACCCAGCTTGTATTCGTTCTCCAAAAGCTTTTTGATGGTTTTTTTGGAGTTGGTCTCCTTGTAATAAATTTCCACGGGAGCATTCCCAATGTTTTTGGAAAACTCAGCCATGGCAGCCGAGATATAGCAGGCACGCGGAACAGAGATGGAGAATTTACGTTTTTTATGTGAGCCGTCGCGATAGGATTGCTCCAGCTTTTGGATACGGTGCAAAATATCCTTTGCATAATCAATAAACTCCTCACCGTCCGGAGTCAGCACCATGCCCTTTGCGCTGCGTTGGAATATGGTGATCCCAAGATCCGCCTCCAGCTCCTTGATCGAACGGCTGATATTGGGCTGAGCGATCATCAGCGTTTCCGCAGCCTTGTTCAGCGACCCAAGCCTTGCAACCTCTACAGCATATTTCATATGTAACAGATTCATAGCAATCTCCTTAAGCAGTCTGCAAGTGCGTTTTTTTTATTATATCACACCTGCAAAAATAAATCAACACTTTTCGGCATAGTCTGCGAGATAAAAAACACAAAAGTGCATAAAACCGCCCCTTGCAAAATCCTGCAATGTATGATATAATCGAATCAGTAGCCGCACGGGAGTCGAACCGAATTGCCCGAGGGCGATGCATTTATGCGTCTTTCGGCGTGCTTTTACTCGCAAGATTGGTATCTTGCTTCGCAAAATCTCACCAAAATCCATCAAAAATGCATTCGCCCTCGGGTGCGAGCAGTTTTGACGCAGCAGATTTTTTCTATCCCAAAAGCTTTTCCCGCAGGGCATATAGGCGATATGTCCAAGGGGAAAGATGAAGGGATCGGGAAAATCTGCTTGTCAAAACCAACTTGGTTC
>JAGBXH010000195.1 GCA_017629395.1 Clostridia bacterium
CGCGAGCTTTTGAAAAAGCTCGATCAAAACTTTTCATGAGAGAGGTCGTTTTGAGCAAAACAAAACCGCAGGCTTTTGCCTGCGGTTTTATCATTATTTTTACTTCTTGAGTGCAATTGCCTTCTTGGCGTGCTCTGCGATGTTCGCAGGAGTCAAGCCGTACATCTCCAGCAGCGGAGGCACCTTGCCCGATCTGCCGAACACGTCCTCTGTGCCAACGCTCAGGACGGGCACAGGGCAACCCTGACATACTGCCTGCGCCACAGCCGCGCCCAGACCGCCGATGACGTTGTGCTCCTCAGCCGTCACAATTGCGCCGGTTTCTGCTGCCGCCTTGCAGATCAGCTCGCTGTCCAGAGGCTTGAGCGTGTGAATATTGATGACTCTTGCATCAATGCCCTCGCCTGCCAGCATTTCTGCCGCTTCAAGTGCCATGGAAACCATGTAGCCGGTTGCCACCAAGGTCACGTCCTTGCCGTCACGCAGCGTCACGCCCTTACCAAGCTCAAAGGTGTAAGTTTCCTCGTCGTTGATCACGGGCAACGCGTTTCTGCTGAAACGAATGTAGAACGGGCCGTCGGTTTCAATTGCACACTTCACAGCCAATCTTGCCTCTACAGCGTCCGCAGGGTTGATCACGGTCATGCCCGGAATGGTGCGCATGAGTGCCAGATCCTCCAGGCACTGGTGGGTTGCACCGTCCTCTCCAACCGCCAAGCCTGCGTGCGTTGCACCGATCTTGACGTTGAGGTGGGGGTAACCTACCGCATTTCTTGCCTGCTCGTACGCTCTGCCTGCTGCGAACATGGCAAAGGACGAAGCAAACGCCGTCTTACCCGCAGCCGCAAGTCCTGCAGCCACACACATCATATTGCCCTCGGCAATACCGCAATCGAAAAATCTGTCGGGGTATGCCTTCTTAAAGGTCACGGTCTTGGTTGCCTCCGCAAGGTCAGCATCCAGTACCACAAAATCATATTGCTCTGCAAATTCCACCAGCGCCTTGCCGTACGCATCTCTGGTGGCTACCTTATCACCGATCTTATACATCTGCTCAGTCCTCCTTTGCCAAAATCTCTGCCACAGCAGCCTCATACTGCTCATCATTGGGAGCAGAGCCGTGCCACTTGACCTGATTTTCCATAAAGGAAACGCCCTTGCCCTTGACCGTATTCATCACGATGGCACTGGGTGCGCCCTTGACCGCCTTCGCCTTTTCCAAAGCCTCCTCGATCTGCTCAAAGTCGTGACCGTCAATGGTCTGTACGAAAAATCCGAACGCCTCTAATTTTGCCTCAAAGGGGGCAGGTCCGATGACCTCAGCAACGGGGCCGTCGATCTGCAAGCCGTTGGAGTCAATGATCAGGCACAGATTGTCAAGAGAGTAGTGCGCCGCAAACATGCAAGCCTCCCAGATCTGACCCTCCTCGCTCTCACCGTCGCCGACGATGGCGTAGGTGCGGTAATCCTTATGATCCAGCTTTGCCGCCAAAGCCATACCGCAAGCCGCGGAGAAGCCCATACCAAGCGAGCCCGTGGACATATCCACACCGGGGATATGCTTCATATCGGGATGTCCCTGCAGAATGGAGTCGTGCTGGCGCAGCGTCGAGAGCAGTGCCTTATCAAAATATCCGCGCTCTGCCAGCGCCGCATACAACGCGGGCGCACAGTGACCCTTGGAAAGCACCAATCTGTCGCGGTTTTCATCCTTGGGGTTCGCGGGATCAACGTTCATGTGGTCAAAATACAGGTAAGCCAAGAGGTCAGAGATCGAAAGCGATCCGCCGGGGTGTCCCGATTTTGCAGCGTGTGTGCCTTCCAGCACGCCAAGACGAATTGCTTTTGCCTTGGACTTGAGCATTTGCAGCTTTTGTGCGTTCATTGGATTTTCCTCCGTTGCAGGTTTTATCACTTTATTATACCATCGAACAAGAGCCTTTGTCAAGGCAAGCACACATATTTGTTGTCATTTTATTGACTCCTTTCCCACAACGTGCTATAATATAGAAAACAGGGTAAGGAAGGAGAAACGTATGTTTTGCTGTAACATGATGGATCAAAACGTGTATTTTGCGGATTCGCCTGAGAAAAAGCGCGTTTTTTATATCAGACGATTTGATGAATATATGCTCCCTTGCGCCGACGGTAGCGGCATTCTCATTTCTCATTGCCCTTGGTGCGGCAAAAAATTGCCCGAGAGCAAGCGAATGAGATGGTTTGACGAGCTTGATGCGCTCGGCATCGAATTTTCGCTGTTTGATACGGAACAGGTGCCCCCCCAATACCTGAGCGATGCTTGGTGGAATGAATAATACAAAAACGCCCGATTTCCGGGCGTTTTTTGAATATTCTTATTTGACAAAGAGCGATTGCGCAAATGATACCGGGGACTGTCCCCTGTGTCA
>JAGBXH010000196.1 GCA_017629395.1 Clostridia bacterium
CAGACGCTGTTCCTTTGCAACACGGTGCGCGAGGAGCTTGCCGACGCGAAGATTGAACCCGACGCGCTACCCTTTGACCTCTCGCACCTGCAAGACATCCACCCTTACGACCTTTCCGGCGGTGAGCAGCAGCTTCTTGCCCTTGCCAAGGTGCTCGCAACAAAGCCCAGGGTCCTGCTGATGGACGAGCCGACCAAGGGGCTGGATGCTGAAAAAAAGGCGATGCTGCCGCGCTTGCTTTCCACGCTCAAGGCGCAGGGGATCGGAATTCTGATCGTCACGCACGACGTGGAGTTTGCCGCCTTGTGCGCAGATCGCTGCGTGCTCTTTTTCCGCGGCGCGGCTGTTTCGGACGGTGCGCCACGCACGTTCTTTGCAGAAAACAGCTTTTATACCACCGCCGCACGCCGTATGACGCGCGGATACTTTGAAAACGCCGTCACGGCGGACGACGTCATCGCGCTGTGCAAGGGGGAGAGTGTATGATTTATATCACCAACCCCACGCTTCGCAAAGCGCTCTCCATCCTCATCCCCGCCCTGCTGATCCCGTGCGCGGTGATTCTGGGCGCGCTGGTCTTTGACGCAAAAGCCCACCTCTTCGTTTCGCTTGCCGTTGCCATGCTCTCGCTTGTACTGCTGGCTGCAGGCTTTGAGCGGCGTGAGATCGGCACGCGCCGCACGGTGCTGGTTTCCATCATGGTCGCGCTGTGCGTGGCAGGCAGAATCATCCCCGTCGTCAAGCCGGTCACCGCCATCGTGGTGCTGTGCGCCGTCTATCTCGGTCCGCAGGCAGGCTTTTATACGGGTGCCGTGGCAGCATTTCTTTCGAATTTCCTGTTCGGTCAAGGTCCCTGGACGCCCTTTCAGATGCTGGGGTGGGGGTTGATCGGACTTTTCGCGGGGCTACTCTCAATGCCCTTGCAAAAAAGCCGCCCTCTGCTGCTTATATACGGTGCTCTGGCAGGCGTTGCCTTTTCCGCGGTCATGGACGTCTGGAGCGTGCTGTGGGCATCGGGCAGTCTTACGGCAAGCGGGTACGGGGCAGCCCTGATTGCCGCCCTGCCGCACACCGCGCTGTATGCCCTTTCCAACGTGGTATTTTTGTGGCTGCTTGCAAAGCCCGTCGGAGAAAAATTACACAGAGTCAAGATCAAGTACGGCATCTGAGTGCCTTTTGCGCACGCTGCTTGTCCCGGCGGACGACCAATGGTCGTCCGCTTATTTTTTCTTCGTCTTTTTGTACAAACTCCCGTATGTTTATTGACAATATCCTAACTATATGGTATAATATCCCCACAAGCCCCCCATGTTTATGCAATTATTGAAAGGAGAAACTCATGAAACATTGCAAACACGCTAAAAAATTGCTTGTTCTGCTTTTGTGCTTTGCCATGCTGGCGGCAACGCTCTCGTCGTTCGCCGTCTTTGCAGAGGATGCCGAAGCAGGAAAAACGAGTATACAAAACGGCAGCGGCCAAAGAGGTCCGGTAGCAGTTACCAAAACCTTCTCCTACCGCGCAATCGTCAACGGCTCGTTTGACGGCTTTGCCTTCTGTATGCCCACCTATAACAAAACCGACTCAGAGGCAACCCTCTCCGTTTACAAGTGGGAAGGAAGCTACAGCGCAACGGTTGCAAAATCACCCATTGCTACGCAGAAATTCGCACCGCTCAAGGACAACGCGGTCAACTACGTCAGCTTTGACGCGCAGCCCGCGGGCGAATACCTCTTCCACATCAGCGATCCCAAGGGTCAGGTTGGCGTTTGGACAAATCAGAATCCCACCGACTCCAAGGGCTTTTTGTACTTGAACGGCACAGAGCAGAGAGGTGAACCCGAATTGTACGTCTTTTTTGAAGGCGGGAACGTCCCCGCAGAACCCTTTGGCAACTGCCAGCCCTCGGCTGAGCTGCGTATTACCAAAGCACCCTATACCTCCTCCAAGAACAAGACCCCCGGTAACCTGACGGTTTCCATGGGCGTGCGTCTGAACGTCAATGCTGCCTTCAACGGCGTTGACTTTGACCTCGCTACCTACACGGCAACCGACCTGGAGGCAGACATTTCGGTCTACGCGTGGAAGGATACCTACGCAGCCACCGTTGCTGCTGCCCCCTTGGCAACCGAGCGTCTTGTGCTGGTAGATAACGCTATGCAGGGCATTGTCTTTGACAAGCTGCCCGCAGGTGACTACCTGTTCCTGGTTCACAACGCCAGCAAGCCTCCGGCAATGTACGTATTCTCTGAGGTCACGGGCTTCAAGGGCTACGTATATAAGGACGGCTTCCCCGTAACCG
>JAGBXH010000197.1 GCA_017629395.1 Clostridia bacterium
GATACTCATTATTGTGCATATCCAGCACCTTGGATTTACCAAAGCCCACCAAAAGCGCACCCGCCTCGGGAATTTTATCCTTCCATTTGACGATTCCAATCTTGCGGTACACCTTCTTTTCCCATTTTGCCACGCGATACGTCCGCGCAAAGGGATCAACGGCTCGGCAAGGCAGCCTTCTGACAGCCAATGCGATCAACGCATCCAGCCCAAACTCCAGCGCGGTAAACAGCAAGGAGAATCCCAAACAAATCAGCATTGCCACGGGCAGCGTGCGCCCGGGCAGACCGATCAAGCCACCGATTGCGCCAATGAGCACGTTGCCTGCCGCGATTGCAATGATATAATACCGAAACATACTTCCCCCCTACATCCGAACCACCAACTTAAAGTGATTGATACAATGAAATTCTGAAAATTTGCTTGTGCAAATTTTTTCCTTTATATTCCGCAGAAAGCGGAATATTTCACTCGCGCCTTGCGCGAATTTCACTTTTGCGAAAGCAAAAATTTCACGTTTCGCCTACGGCGAAATATTTCATTGCAATGCCGGCAACTTCAGTTGGCTGCATTGCCATTACCCCAAAGCGATCTTGTCGGGTGCTTTTTCGGGATCGACCGTCGTATAGGTCAGCGCCTCGCCGTACACCTCTTCGTACTTAGCCTTGCAAAGCGCAAAGTTTTTCTTTTTCATTTGCGCAACGTTATCGTGACGGCGCAAATTCGGATCGGGATAAATGGGCTCCATGACGTGCACGGTCAGATACATTTCCTCAATGCCCTGCTCGCTGACCTTGCCGCCGGGGTGATAGGTAATAAACGCAGGGATGATGGGCACGTTATTCTTGACCGCAAAGGTATATGCCCCGTCCTTATACACGCGCGGCTTTTTGTAATTCCACCACATTGCCTGCTCGGGATAAATGACCACGAAATTATCGTGCTGCAAATACCAATCCACCGCCTTGGTAAAATAGCGCATAACGGCAGGATCATCCGAAAGCGGCAGCATACCGCCCGCGCGCATGCCCTTGCCAAACGCGCCCTTCATATTATTAAAGGGAGCGGCAACCGTATATATCTTACGCTTTTGCTTGCGGAACGCGTGCTGCAGCGCAAGGCAGTCAAACTTGTTGACGTGATTGCAGGTAATAACCGCACTTTTGATGCCCTTGGCGTTTTCAATGCCGTAAACCTCGGGCTTGATCTCATCGCGCATTGCCTTGCGGCGGAAGGGCTTGACCACGAAATTGTAGCGCAGCGCGGTCACGATCTTGTCAAAGCCCTTGCGCACGTAGGGGAAATCCTTGGTCACGGGCAGCACGATGCTGTAATCCACGGGGTCAACGTGGCGGTCAAACTCGCCCGAAAGCTCATATTTTTCCATGTCCGAGAGCACCTGCGCTCTGGTATCTGCATCCATCATAGTCCGTTTCTCTCTTTCTCTGAAAAGTCAGCGCGGTCGATCGCCTCCCACGTATTCCTGCCCTTTTTGGAGAACAGCGCGCGGCGCATGACCGGAATATATCCCATATAAAACACGGGGTGTGCCAAGATCAGCACGATCTTTTTGTAAAGCGGCAGCCCGATTACCTTCCAATCCGACAGCACGGCAAACAGCGTGGGCACCAGAAAATACAAATAGATCGCGCCGATGCCTACGGGTACGCCAAGCAACGCCTGCCGGCCCGCGGGATCAGAAAGCAGCAAAAGTCCCAAGCCGATCACGGCAGAGGCTGCCGCGTAGATCAATGCAGTACCGATCAGACAATACACCACGTTGAGGCTGCCCGCATGATAGCGTTGCATGCGCTGCTGCTTGGTCGCGCCCTGGCGTTGCTTGACGGTAATGCGCGGCATATACAGTCTGTCGCTGTCCACCACGCCCGTCATCCAACGCTGTCTGCGCTTATTGGTCACGCGCAGCTCGGTCGCTTCCTCCATATACACGATCGCGTGCTCGTAATACAGCGTGCGGTAGCCCGAAAGCACGGTGTCCATCATGAGCTCCACGTCCTCGGTCAGCGTGCTCTGGTACGGCCAACCGCCGTTCTTGCGCACAAGGTCGGCGCACATCAAAAATCCCGTTCCCACGATAAAGCAGGGATAGCCCTTTTTAGACTTATACAGGTTGCCCATGTTGTCCATCAGCGTCCAGATAATGCCGTTGCAGCAAGCGGACAGCGTCTGCGTGCTCTTGTCGCCAAAGAAGTAATTCTTGACGCGCTTTTTGGAAACGATGATCTCCGCGTCCGTCACCATGGCGTTATTCATTTCGGCAAGGTACGCGTCATCCAAAACCGTGTCCGCGTCAATGACGATATA
>JAGBXH010000198.1 GCA_017629395.1 Clostridia bacterium
GGCAAGAATGCGATCCTTTTCCTTGGTCAGGCGAATGACCTGCGCGTTGAGCTTGCCAACCTCATCCACAAGTGCCATCTGATTTTCCACCGCCTTGTGCGCCTGAATGCGGCGGCGCACGAACCACGCGATCAGCAGCGCAATGGCAACCAGCAGCGCGATCATGAGCAGCACGGTCAGAATGGCAAGGATCCAGGCAAGCACGTTAAAGCCGCCCTTGTACTTATCCAGAATAGAGAAATAGTCAAGGACATTGACAACGTCTAAGATCCCGCCGAAAAAGCCGGATATGATAGTCCAGAAGCCGCCAAAGAACTGGCGCAATAATTCCATTAGAAATTTCACGTATGATTCCATTTTTATGTCCTCTTCCTATCTTACAAAAATGTGTGAGCCGCCAATGCGGCGTGCGCCCTTTATTCGGGCTTGGAGTCTTGGTCGGCAGATTGCTTTGCAGCCTCCTCTGCCTTGAGCTTTTCAAGGTATTCCTTAATAATGGCGTCCTTGGCGTCATCGGAAACGCCTGCCTTCGCCTCTTGCAAAATTTCTTCCTTCTTAGCCTGCATGTAAATGGTTACCAGCTTGTAGATCTGATAAGCGATAAAGGCGAGCAGGGGAAGCACCAGGCACAGTACAAAGCCAACGGGCTTTTTGATAAAGTCGATCACAGAGCCGACAAAGGGCACGTGCGTCACGTATACTGCCTTAACGTCGCCCATAGCCTTCCATTCGCGGTCGGGCTCGGGGCACATCTCGCGGTTGTCACCCTGCGTTCTGTAGTAAACTCTGCCGTTTTCTTCCTTGGATTCTACAACGCGGTGGGTGTTCATAAAGATGATGTCACCCTGCTGCTGCTCAAACGAGATAATGCTCTCGCCGACAACGATCTGCGTGCTTTCATCCGGAATCTTGGCAATGACGATCGAGCCCTTTTCAAAGGTGCCTGCCATGGACTCGGACTGTACGGAATTGATCACGTACCCGAACACGTTGGGCTGCTCTCCTTCTTCCTTGGTGACGTTTGCCACGATCAGAACTGCTGAGACCAAAAAGACCAACACGATCACAAGGTCAAGTGCAATGCTACCGATTTTTTTCCACGTTTTCATGGTACGAATTCTCCTTTTTTTTAAACGTCTTTTTTTTGATACGTTGTGTGTTTGAAATATATATACGCAAGCCGAGCGCGGCTTGTTGCGTTCAAATTTATGGTGCGGGGGTAGGGGAGTAATTGGGAGGCGTGCGCCTCGGATGCAAAAAAACAGCGTAAAAAATGCAAAAAATGCTTGAAAAGTGATGAATTTTGTCAAAAAATGTGCGTTTTTTTAAGTGCTCTATTTGCGGAATACCCCGAGACGGCTCAAAAGCCGCCCCGGGTTATCCGTCAACTTAAAATTTAAAGTTAGCCTCGATAAACTTTAGATTGGTTGGTTATGTGTTAATTATTGTTCAGCAACCTTGGTGAAGCTCAAGAAGGTGTTGAATGCTCCGCCTGCGTTGGGGTTAGAGCACTGCTCATCCTGACCTTCCAGCCAGATGACGATCTTAATCTTGACAGAGGTTGCACCTTCGGTTTCGGTTCCGGGAAGAGTGATCGTGACAGCATCAGCAGTGGGGGCTACTACAGTAACATTAGCAAAATAAGTGCCATCTGCAGTAGTGTTAACAACACCTTCAGCGGGGGTTGCACCTTTGACACCAATGTAAGAGCCTTCATTAGCTGCGATATCGCTGCCATCACCCTTTGCGCTATAGGGAGCAAGAATGCCCAGAAGAGTTGTGGAAGTGCCGTCAGTGCCATACTTGAAGATTGCAATTCTTGCTGCCTGACCGATACTGGTTGCAGCGCCATCTTCGCCGTTAGCAACATCATAGAAGAAAGTGCCAGCGAGGTTGATCTGAACATCTTTTGCACTATCGGTGGTAAGCCACAGATCCTGAACGATTGTGTTCTCGCTGAGATCAGAAGAAGTTGCAGAGGTGGTGATGAGCTTGGTGTTGTCGGTCTTGCTGAATACAGCAGTGTAGAAGTTTACGGCGTCAATTGTGGAAATGGGGTTGATTGAAGTCTTGTTAACGTCGGCCAGCGCCAAAGTCTGCTGCCAATCAGTGCCATTGGAGGAAACCAAGATTCCACCGTCGGCGGTATCAACTGTTACGTTCATACCGGTAACAGTTGCCTTTTCGCCCGTAGTAAACCATGCATACGTTACACCGGTCAGGGACATGACTGCGACGATCAGCATGCAAGCGGTAGAGAGCATTGCTGTTCTGAATTGTTTTTTCATTGTGTTATTCTCCTTTTTAATATTTTTTTGTTTTATAGCTTTTGTCATTTGGATTGTGGGTTGCGAGTCACTCGCGTAAAAATGCTGAGCGTA
>JAGBXH010000199.1 GCA_017629395.1 Clostridia bacterium
ATAACGACGGCGGCATTATCGTCAGCGTTTCCCTTTCCAAGAGTGCTTACGAGCAACAGCAGCAGGAAAGCGAATCCGCATCTGCACAATAATATCCGAAATCATGGGAGATCCGCACAAGAGGATCTCCCATGATGTATTTAGTGTGATAATTGTAACATTACATGCAAATCATTGCCAAAGCACAAAAAATTCTTATATTGGTCAAAATTCGGTCATATTATCATTGTATACTGTATAAACAGTAACTTCCCCGAAAGGAGATCTGCTATATGATAAAAATTATTGCATTGATACTTACCGCGCTGCTCGCGCTTTCCTGTCTTGTCCTTTCCGCATGCTCGGGCGAGACAGTAGACCCCGGACAGACCAACACGCCCGGTGGCTCGGTGGCGGATAACCAGCCCACACCCGACAGTCTGATAGACAGTGTGATCACCTTCAGCGGTACAACCTACACCGCAACCGACGCTTCCGCGCTGCGTGTAGACGGCTCGGCGCTTGCCATTACCAAGGGCGGCACCTACGAGATCTGCGGCACGCTGGAAAACGGTCAGATCATCGTCGAGGTCACCAAGGCAGAAAAGGTCACGCTTATTCTCAACAACTTCACAGGTCACAACGAGTCCTCTGCAGTCATTTGGGTCAAGTGTGCGGACAAGGTTTACATTGAAGCCAAGGCAGGCACGACCAATACCCTGACCGACGGCGCAACCTACGTTTTTGAAAATCCCGCAGACACCAAGCCCAACGCCTGCATTTACGCAGCGGACGACCTTTCCATCAAGGGCAGCGGCACGCTGATCGTTACGGGTAACTATAACAACGCCATCGGCTGTAAGAACGACCTCTCTATCAACAACTGTAAGCTGACCGTCAAGGCGGTCAACAACGCGCTCAAGGGCAACGACAGCGTAACCATCAAGGGCAACGCAGAGGTGCTGGTTGAGGGTGCAGATGACGCTATCAAGGCAGATTCGCTGGACGTTGGCAAGGGATTCGTAACTGTAACAGAGAACGCAAAGGTCACCGTGTACTGTGAGGATGATGCGCTGCAATCCACGCAGTTGATCACCGTCACCACCGGTGCAACCGTTACCACCTACGCCAAGGGCAACAGCGTTAACTGCGATGGCTCGGTTGAAATCGGCGAGGGATGCCTGTTTGAAAACGTTCCCGAGGGCGCGCAATAACGCACGTATCACAAAAAGACGCTTCGTAATGAAGCGTCTTTTTGTTATTAAATTTGTTCCGCAAGCTCCAGGATCAGCCGCTCGGTCTTCTCCCAGCCAAGGCAGGGGTCGGTGATGGATTTGCCGTACACACCGCCGCCCACACATTGCGCACCGTCCTCGATATAACTCTCGATCATCAGACCCTTGACAAATGCACGCATTTGCGCCGACGCACAACGGGTACGCACGACCTCCTTGGCAATATCTGCTTGCAGCAGGCATTGCTTGCCCGAATTGGCATGATTGGTGTCCACCACCACGGCAGGCAGCTGCAATTCTCTCTTGGCATACTCCTCGTACAAGCCCTCCAGATGCTGCTCGCTGTAATTGGGCACACTCTGCCCCTGCTTATCCACGTATCCGCGCAAAATCGCATGCGCATAAGGGTTTCCCTTACTGACGACCTCCCAGCCTCTGTAAATAAAGGCGTGGGGGTGCTGCGCTGCCTCGACGGAATTGAGCATGACCGAAAGATCCCCGCCCGTGGGATTTTTCATGCCACAAGGAATATCCAGCCCGCTTGCCACCAATCTGTGATGCTGATCCTCCACGCTGCGCGCACCGACGGCAACGTAGGAAAGCAGGTCGGACAGGTAGCGGTGGCTCTCGGGATACAGCATCTCATCCGCTGTGGGAAGTCCCGTTTCGGAGAGCACCTTCATATGCAGCGAGCGAATGGCTACGATGCCCTTGAGCAGATCGGGCTCGCTCTTGGGATCCGGCTGGTGCAGCATGCCCATATATCCCTGCCCCACAGTGCGCGGCTTGTTCGTATACACGCGCGGCACAAAGACCATCTTGTCTTCCACCTGCTCCTGCAATCTTGCAAGTCTGCCAACGTAATCCAGCACGGGGGCTTCGGCATCCGCAGAGCAAGGACCGATGACTAACAGCAGCTTATCGCTCTTGCCCGTAAAAATATCCTTGATCTGTGCATCGCGCTGCGCCTTGATCGCTGCAGTTGCGTCGGTCAAGGGATACATCTCCTTGATATCCTTGGGAATGGGCAGCTTGCGTCTGAAGACCATATTCATATGCTTGCATCTCCTTCCGTCAAGGCAGCGTCGATAACAGCATCATCCCCAAGCAAGCGCAGCTGGTACTCGCGCGAAAGCTGAAGAATGTGCTGCAAAAATTGCAGATACGAATCCCTGTACTCCTCTTGTACCAAGGCACAGTTACGCTCGATCAAGGCGCGCTCGCGCGCACCGTCAAGCACGGGCATGCCCGTGTCTTTTTTATAGGCAGCCACGCGCCCTACCGCCTGCATACGGCGGCAAAACAGCGCAGCCATCTCGGCATCAATGCTGCCGATCTCCTCTCTTGCCTGCAATAATACTTTTTCGTCCATGTTATCACCCTTGTATTTTTTGCACCGCTGTGCGGATATCTCCGTACGCATCAATTGCCTGCTCGGCAGTCTGCGCGTCACAGCCCGTCAGCTCGCAGATGATGCGAATGCAACGCAATCTCAGCTTTTGGTTGGTAGGGCGCACGTTGATCATGAGATTGCCCATGACCTTGCCCGTTTTGATCATTGCGCCCGTGGAAAGCATATTGAGCACCAGCTTTTGCGCCGTGCCCGCCTTGAGTCTTGACGAGCCTGTAATAACCTCCGCTCCCACGACGGGGGCAATGGTCACATGGCAAAGCGGATGCATGCGGCTTGCGGGATTGCACGTCACGCCCACGGGAATGGCACCGAGCTCGCTAGCCTTGGTCAACGCTCCCAGCACGTAGGGCGCACCGCCCGACGCGGAAAGTCCAACCACCACGTCACCCGCGCACACGCCGTCCGCAACCAAATCGGCAGCCCCGCGCTCAAAATTGTCCTCTGCGCCCTCGGACGCGCGGAACATCGCATCCTCGCCGCCTGCAATAATACCGCGCACCAAGCGATAATCCACCCCAAAGGTGGGAGGACACTCGGAGGCATCCAGCACGCCCAGTCGCCCCGACGTGCCCGCGCCCACGTAAACAAGATGCCCCCCCGATTCCAGCGCAGCCGCGATCAGGTCGATCGCCCTTGCGATATGCTCCGCCTCTGCGGCAACGGCATCCTCGACTACGCGGTTTTCCTCTGCCATGAGCTTGACCATGTCAAGTGTGGACAGCTTGTCTATTTCGGTCGTGCGCGCGTTACGCGCCTCGGTATTGAGCTTTTGATAATCGGGGCGAACGTTACTTACTTGACTCATGATAACTCCTCAATCCTTGGGAATAAACCCTTCAAAAATAATACCATCGCGCCCATCCGCAGGAATTTCACTCTGTGCGCGAACCGTCCACACGAACACGGGAGCGCGGAACACATGCTTGCAGAGCAGCAGCGAGGGGTTGCGCGCGCTGTCCTGTCCGCGCGCCAAAAAGTGCGGACGCGCCAGCACGTTGGTAAGCAATGCGGTGATCAGACGGTAGACCACCTTTTTATACCCTTTCCCGTTATTGAGATTGCAGAACAGCTGCCCGCGCACCACGTCGGGGCGGTTCTTTCTGTACCAGCGCACCAAGAGCGGATTGAACGATTCAATCATATAGTCGCCCTTGTACGCAGACAGAATTTCATTTGCTACGGGGCACAGCCCTGTCGCGGTGGATTCCCCCTTGAGCTCGACTAACAGCGGCACGCGTCCATCCACCAGGCAAAGCAGCTCTTCCAGGGTGGGGATCTGCTGATCCGTCCCCTTCAAGCGCAGCTCGCGAAGCTGTGCCAGAGTCATTTGCTCGATCTTTCCGTCCACGCCGCACATGCGCGTCAGCGTGTCGTCGTGGAACACCACTACGTGACCGTCGCTCGTCTTATGAATATCAAACTCAATGCCGTAGCCCGCATCCACCGCCTTTTGGAAAGCGGCAAGCGAGTTTTCGGGAGAGGCTTGATCCCACAGTCCGCGATGGGCAAATTTTTTGCCGTATTGGGTCATATCCACGCGTCTTGCGGGCTTGATCATGTAAAGATAGATAGCAGCGGCAAGCAGCAACACGCCGCCTGCAATACAAATCACCCATACGTAAGGAGGCATACTCACACCTCCCCTGCGCGACGCAGCTTTTCGAATTTTGCACGCAGCACGCAAGCCTGGGTCTTGGAGTCCGGCACCTCGCCACGACAAATGCGGTCAACCAGCTCATCAAGCGGGATGCGCTCCACCTCAATAAACTCGTCCTCGTCAAGATCGGTCTCGCCAAAGGTCAATCCCTCTGCCATGTACATATGAATGACCTCGTCAATCAGCGCGGGCGTGGTGTACAGAGGTCCAAGATAAGTCAGCTTCTCGCAAGAAGCACCCGTTTCCTCGCGCAGCTCGCGCAAAGCCGCCTCGGTGGGGTCTTCATCGGGCGCATCCAGCTTGCCCGCGGGAATTTCCAACACCATCTTGCGATGCGCGTATCTGTATTGCTTGACGCAAATAACCTCATCCCGGTCGGTCAGGGGCACAATACAAACGGCACCTACGTGCTTGCAGTATTCGCGGAAGCCCGTATTGCCGTCGGGCAGCAGAATATCATCACGGTACAGGTGCAGCACCTTGCCGTCAAAGATCAGCTCACTGTGCAGTTGCTTTTCGGTATAATCCATGGTATCTCTCCCATCTTTGTAATCAATATTATTATACATGATATTACAAAATTTGTAAAGGGCTTGCGAGAAAGAAAAAAATGTGATACAATAAAGGCACAACTTCTGTGAGGTGATAAAATGGATTTTGGACAGCATACGCGCTCCGTACCGCTGCTTGGCGAGGACGGCTTATCGAAATTAAAAAATGCCAAGGTAGCCGTTTTCGGCATTGGCGGAGTTGGAGGACATTTGTGTGAAGCCCTTGCACGCGCAGGCGTGGGAGAGCTGCATCTGTTTGATAAGGACACGGTATCCTTGACCAATATCAACCGCCAGGCGGTCGCGCTGCATTCTACCGTGGGGCTGCCCAAGGTGGAGGTCATGCGCGCACGCATTGCGGACATCAATCCCGATTGCCGCGTATTTGCAAACCAAGTGTTCTATACGCCCGAGCAAGCGGACGAATACGACCTTTCCGCATACGATTATATTGCAGACGCCATTGACACCATAGGTGCAAAGGTAGAGCTGATCTGCCGCGCCAAGGCAGCAGGTACTCCCATCATTTCGGCAATGGGTGCCGGGAATAAGCTTGATCCCTCTGCGTTCCGTATAGCCGACCTCTCCAAAACGCAGGTATGCCCGCTTGCCAAGATCATGCGCCGCGAGCTGGGCGCGCGCGGCATCCGGCATTTGACCGTGGTGTATTCCGAGGAAAAGCCGCAGCCCTCACGCTTGCCCGCCGAATACGGCAAGCACGTCCCCGCCTCGCTTTCCTTCGTGCCCTCCGCCATGGGGCTGATTATGGCAGGAAAGATCGTGTGCGACCTGACCGACACACACGCACAATTCTGAAAGACACAATCATACAAAGGGCATTTAGATTGGGCTGCGAAAATAGCGGAATAATAGCAGGAATTTGTTCGATTTTGAGCAGCTTCCTGCTTTTTTATGCAATGTAGCAAATTTCGTTGCCGCATTTGCGTCATAAATCCATTCTATTCGCACTCTCCCCCCTGCGCTTGGCACAGGGCAGCGCTGATATTCCCCCCTCCCGGAGGGGGGCTATATCGGTGGCATGCTCATTCGTTTTCAAGTTAACCGCTGAAATATCAGTTATCGCACAGATTTCTGTAATTCAAGTTACCGTTGACGGTTGAGTGTCGGTTTAGAAGGATGCGATGCTACTATCTAAGCCCCCCTCTAGGGAGTTGCCTGCAAGCAGGCTCACGCAGCCTGCGGCGGCGTGTGGGGGAAGGCTGGCGCAGGCTTGTTCCAAGCGCAGGGGGGAGAGCGCGATAACAATCGGTTTCTGCGCGTACTATCTCCATAACAAAAGCAGAAGCCCACTAAAGACTTCTGCTTTCACTTATTTTACCCTATTTCCGCAGCCCCCGGAGCATCTCTTCCTTTTGTCGCATCCTGTCGCCTCCTTGTAT
>JAGBXH010000200.1 GCA_017629395.1 Clostridia bacterium
ATCATGATCGCGGGCATTGCCTTCGGTCCCGTGGTGGGGGCTTGCGTGAGTGCGGTTGCGGACGTTCTCAGCTATATGCTGTCCACGCAAAGCTTTGCCATCTCGCCCATTGTGACCTTGGGTGCTGCCATGGTCGGTGCGGTCAGCGGACTGGTGTCCCATTACGTCATCAAGCGCGAGGGAAACGCGCGCGTGATCGTGTCGGTGGCGGCGGCGCATCTGGTGGGATCGATCCTGATCAAATCCCTGGGGCTTTTCGCCTATTACGAATGGCTGGTGCTGTGGCGCATTCCCACCTACGTTCTGATCGCGGCGCTGGAGGCAGGGTTGCTGTGCTATTTGTATAAACGTTCCGCTTTCACTAAAATTTTCCGGCTCGGAGGGAATGCAAAATGAATTACGAGCAAGCGTTAGAGTATATTCATTCTATTTCCTGGACCTGTACAAAGCCCGGTCTTGAAAGGATCGGGGAGCTTTGCAGAAGGCTGGGTAATCCGCAAAACGATCTGAAATTCGTGCACGTGGCAGGGACCAACGGCAAGGGCTCTTTTTGTTCTATGCTGGACAGCGTGCTGCGCCACGCCTCGTACAAGGTGGGGCTTTTCACTTCACCCTATATCAAGGAATTTTCCGAGCGCATCCGCGTAGGGGGCGAGAATATCCCACGGGAGGCTTTGGCGGAAATTACGGCATACGTGCAGCCCATTGCCGATGCCATGGAGGACAAGCCCACCGAATTTGAGCTGATCACCGCGATCGGACTGGAATATTTCAAGCGTTGCTCCTGTGACGTGGTGGTGCTGGAAGCGGGCATGGGCGGCAGACTCGATTCCACCAATATCATTGAAAATTCGCTTTTGTCGGTTATCACGGGCATTTCTTTGGATCACACCGCGTATCTCGGAGATACCGTGAAAAAGATCGCTGCCGAAAAGGCGGGCATCATCAAGGCGGGCGGCAGCGTGCTGTATTGCGGCAACGATGCGCGCGCAAGAGATGTCATCAAGGAGAAAGCCGATCAAATGCACGCGTCGATGTATGACGCTGACAAGAGCACGCTGACGCTGACGCGCTGCGATCTGACGGGATGCGAGTTTGACTTTGGCGATTGGAAGGGCGTAGAGCTTTCCTTGCTTGGTCTGTACCAGCCCGAAAATGCCTCAAACGTGCTGCGCGCGGTGGAGATACTGCGCAAAGAGGGCATGGAAATTCCCGAGAGCGCAGTATACGCGGGATTAAAGGCTGCTCGTTGGCAGGCGCGCTTTGAAAAGATCGTGCAGGATCCGCTCGTGATTTTTGACGGTGCGCACAACCCCGAGGGCATTGACGCTGCCGTGCAAAGCGTGAAATATTATTTTGGAACTGAAAAGGTCGTGGTGCTTACCGGCGTCATGCGCGATAAGGATTACGAATACGTGGCGACAAGGCTTTCCGAGATCGCCAAGCGTGCCTTTTGCATCAGACCCGACAATCCGCGCGCGCTGGATGCAGAGGAATATGCGCGCGTGCTGGCGTGCCGCGGCGTGGAATCTTCCGCGCATGGCAGCGTACAGGATGCGTTTGCTAAGGCAAAGGCGTTTGCCCTGGAGAGCGGCAGCGTGCTGGTATGCCTTGGATCGCTGTACATGTACGAGCAGATCTGCAAGCTTGTTTGATAAAA
>JAGBXH010000201.1 GCA_017629395.1 Clostridia bacterium
ATTGCCTGCGTGGCGGCATCGCGGCGGCGCAGATAATGGCAATCGTTGGTTGCCACCACGCCAAGCCCGCACTCACGCGCAAGGCTGTAAAGCTGCGGCAGGATCTGCTTTTGCTCTATCATGCCGTGATTTTGCAGCTCGATAAAGAAGTTATCCTTACCAAAGATTGCAGCGTATTCCATGGCGGTCTGCTTGGCGGCAGCGTAATCGCCTGCAGACAGCTTGCGCGGAATCTTGCCCGCAAGGCAGGCGGAAAGCGCAATCAGCCCCTTATGGTGCGCGCGCAACAGCTCGGCATCCACGCGCGGCTTGCCGTAAAACCCTTCCGTAAAGCCTTTGGATACAAGGGTGATCAGATTTTGGTAGCCCTCTTTGTTTTCACACAAAAGCACCAGATGATCCGCCCCTGCCTCGCTGCTCTTGGTCTTTTCAAAGCGAGATCCCGATGCCACGTAGACCTCACAGCCGATAATGGGCTTGATGCCGGCTTTTTTGCAAGCCTTATAAAATTCCACCACACCGTACATCGCACCGTGGTCAGTAATGGCGACTGCATGATGCCCGCATTCGGCAGCACGCGCGGGAATATCCGCAATGCGGCACGCGCCGTCCAAAAGGCTGTATTCGCTATGCAAATGCAGGTGCACAAATTCGTTAGCCATGAGATCTCCTTTCTCTTCAAGAGTGATATGCTCTGCTTTTTGCAGAGCGTTGCGGTAGAAATTTGCCGAGTGGCAACTTTCAATTTTATAGACGGTAATCAGTCCGGCAGCTCGTTTGCCAGATCGATCAATTTTTGCAATCGGTGATTGAGCCCCGATTTGGTAATGGGGGGGACGTGCGCCTCGGCAAGCTCACCCAGCGGCACGTTGGGATAGCGCAGACGCAGCATGGCGGTCTCACGCAACGCGTCCGGCAGCTTTTCAAGCTCCCCATACCGCTCCAGCTTTTCAATTGCCGCATTTTGTCTGAGCGCAGCGGCTACGTATTTCCCGATATTGCCCGTATCGCAATTGGTCACACGATTCTCGTTACCGCGGATCTCTCGCTCGATCTTTTTATTCAGCAGCTCAAAGACCATGGTGCTGCTTCCCAGTATGGTCAGCACATCCTCAACGCCTTGGCTGTTTTTGATATATACGCCCACCGATTTACCACGGGATACCAGTCCCATGCTCACGCCCTGATCCGCAAGATTTGTCTGCAGTCCCGATGCACGGGACTGCGTGCTGCACTTGATTTCAAGATGCGAGCCCGTGGTGGGATCGGACACCGTGCCCGCCGCACAGAAGGCACCGCGCAAAAAGGCAAACGTGCATTGCGGGCACTTGCAGACAGCGGAAAAATCCGCAACCGCGCCTGCATCCCACGCACCGATCTGTGCAGCACATTTAGCGGAAGCAAAGCTTAATTCCGTGCCGCTCGCCCTGCCCGATACGTACGGACGCGCCTCTGTATCTCTGCCGAAATGACGCTTGATCTCCGCTGCTGCATGCTCGGCAAGTGCCGTAGGCAAACGAAAAGCGATGTGCTCTCCATCCGTCCGCGCACCGATCATCAGCCCGAAAAGATATGCCCTGCGGCAGCACATGGGTTTGATCTGCAATTCCTGTAATTCTTCTTTCACCTGCTCGGAAAAAGACATATTTACTCCCCTATATACTCAAATTCACACTCTAAGCGCACACCGAATTGTGCATGCACGCGCTCCTTGATCTGCTCAACCAGCGCAAGCACGTCGGCAGCGGTTGCGCCGCCCTCATTGATCACAAAGCCCGCGTGCTTTTCGGAAACCACCGCTCCGCCCACGCGCAAGCCCTTCAGCCCTGCATCCTCAATGAGCTTTCCCGCAAAATGTCCCGCGGGACGCTTGAAGGTGCTGCCTGCGCTGGGATAGCTCAGCGGCTGCTTTTCGCGTCTGGACGCAGCCTGCTCCTTGACCTTTTGCATGATCTCCTCTGCGTTGCCGCGACGCAGCGCAAAGGTGCTGGACAGAATGATATATTCGGGATGCTCGGCAAAAATACTGTGTCTGTATGCAAGCTCGTGTTCGTCTGCGGTCAGGGTAAAGACACGGTTGTGTGCCGTATCGTAAACCTCGCTGGAGATCAGCACGTCCGAGATCTGTCCCCCGTACGCGCCCGCATTCATGTATACGCCGCCGCCCACCGTACCGGGAATGCCGCAGCCAAAGGCAAAGCCCTCGTATCCTTGCTTGGACGCCTCGGTGCACACGCGCCCAAGACCCGCACCGCTCTGCGCGTACAGGGTGTCCTTGTCAAAGCGGTATTGCTTGAGCTCGGTGGTAAATACCATCACGCCGCGATAACCTGCATCGGAAAACAGCACGTTGGAGCCGTTGCCCACAACCTTGTACTTAAGTCCGCTCTGCGAGAGCATGGCAAGCTGCAAGGAAAACTGTTCCACGGTCGTTGGAAAAAGTGCAAGATCTGTCTTGCCACCGATGCGGAAGGTGGAATAATCACACAGCGGCAGATCTGCCTTCACGGGGATGCGCGCTCCCTTGCACTGCGCTAAAAATGCCTTCATACGTGCCCCTCCTCTGCCAGGACGAGCAGCTTGGCAAGATCGTCAATGACGTAAGTCACGGGAATATCCGCAGGCAAAGCCTTGCCCTTGGGATTGTACCAGCAGGTATCCAGCCCCGCGTTGATACCGCCCTTCATGTCCGAGGTCAAGGAGTCGCCCACAACCAGCGTACTTGCGGGATCAAAGTCCGGAATGTCGCGCATGACCGCATCAAAATAACGGACGTCGGGCTTTTCGTAGCCGACCACCTCGGAAATATAGGCTTTTTCAAAATATTTTGCCAAGGGACTTGGGTTAAATCTGCCCTCTTGCACGCGCTTGTCACCATTGGTAACCACGTACATGCGACATTTCTCGGCAAGAGCCGCGCAGACCTCAAGCGCACCCTCGATCATGTAGGACTTCGTGGACAGCGTGCGCAGGTAATCAGCCGCCAGTGCCTTGGGGTCTGCTTCAAGACCCGTGCGTGCGCAGAATGCCTCAAATCTCTTCCACATCAGCACCTTTTTCTCAATCTCACCGCGCTCCAGCATCTTCCAATGCGCGTCGTTGACCTCGGAATAGATGGCGATGGTCTTGTCGTCATTCGGCAGCCCGAAATGTGCAAAGGTCTCGGCTATGGCATCGTGCTCGGATCTCGTAAAATCCAGCAGCGTATTGTCCGCATCCATCAAAAGCGTGTTGTATCTCAAAGGAAAATCCTCCGTAAACTATATTCTGTTATATTATACTATAAATACGCAAGGATTGCAATACCCGATTTTTACTTTTCATTGTTTTTTGTTGGAGTAGGCATTGACGTCTGCCGGAATTCGCATTTCACACGCCGTATTTCGCATAAAAAATCAAAAACCCCTTGCATTGTTTCGCGTTTTGCGGGATAGTGTATTTTGATATTAAGATCATTTTTTATCCCGTAATTGACTTTTTGACGGCAGATATGATATAATAACAAAAAAGGAGGTGCGGAACATGCATACGGAATACATTCTCACCGAGGGATTGTTTTTTGTTGGAAACGGCAAGGTCGCCATGGGCGGCTCGGGCGCGGATATCGTGCAGCTGTTTGCTCCCTGCTATTCGATGCCCGGCATCATGAGCCTGCGTGCATCCGACCAGTCAATAGTTGCTCTGAACCATCGCATTCGCGGTTCTGCCTGCTACGTCACAACGCTGTGTGCGCAGGGCAAGGAGATCGGTACTCTCACCGACTTTTCGCACCCTACCCTGCCCGTATTTATCCGCCGATTTTCGCTGGTGCAACCGATTGACTTTTTGCTGGAATCTCCCTTTGTGCCGATCGATATCAGCGCAGTATTTGACGGTGCAAAGGCGCGGCTTTTTGAAATTCCCGAGGGCACTGTGGTATTCTCTCAATCCAAAACCGACAAGGATGCTTATTGCAGCCTCTTGCTCTCAGATAGCTGTACGGTGAACGGACGACAGATCACCTTTCCCGCGGGTGACTCTCATTTGATATTCGTGGGCGGTGACTTTGGTGCATGCGGAACCGACAGCTATGCCTGCTGCATGGATCTCTCAGCACAGATGCTCGGAGCGGATCTCGACGCGATCAAGCGCGACTTTTTTGCACATTGGCAGGATATTTTGAGTCATATCCGCGTCGACGACAGCGTTTTGGGGGCGGATTTCAATGTACGCGAGCTGATCGAGGCGGTTGCCGTTGCGCTGATTACCCAGACCGCCGACCAGGGCGGCGTGATCGCGGGCTCGTTTTATCACCTTGCCTACGGCAGAGATATGTACGGAGTGTTCCGCGGATATATGGCACTTGGACTGCACGAATACGCCAAGCGCATGATCTGCTACATGACAGACGTTTTTCGCCAAAAGGGATACATGCCCAATGCCTCGGGGCTTGGCATGTCCTGCTCGCACCGCCACGAAAACGACGAGGTGGAGCAGACAGGCTACTATCTGCTGGAGCTTTTGGAATACATCCGCGCAACAGGTGACGTGTCCTTTCTTGCCGAGCGCATGGACTACGCGCGCTATCTGCTCCTGTCACAGCAACAGCACCTGTGTGACGGCATGATTCCCTTCAACGGAGATGAGACATATATTGCCGGAGGTATCTTTCCGCGAAGCGGCATCGATCACGGCTCGATGGAGGCCACGGCTCTCTATATCACCAGTGCGCTGGCTCTGCTTGAGATATGCGAGACGCACGGCCTGATGACGCACGATAACGTCACCGCACACCGCGCTCCCGCACTCAAAGCGGCGATGCTGTTTTCCGAGAATTTTATTTCCGAGAATACGGTGTACATCAATAATCCCAGTCGCGTACAGCATGCACAGATCCCCGTCTACAGACACGGCGTATGTCTTGGTTGCTCGCGTATGACCAATCTTTTGCGCGATGCCAAAGATGCATTTCTCTGCTCCGGCTGCTTTGGCAAGATCACGGTGCCGCCCTGCACCGAGAGATATAGCCTTGATTGCGCTATCTGGATGTCGGTATTTGCGGGCAGCACGCTGTTACCTGCACAGCTCATCCGTACCGCGATCGAAGCAAGTGTCGCTCGCATAAGGCAGAGCGAATACGGAAAACACAATCCCGATAACTCTGTGGGATATGAATACGGTGTGATCCTTTACGCACTGGCAAAGTACGTTCCCGCAGAACAGTTGGGTGCTTATGCCGATTTGTTGCGTGAGTTATTGGACGACCGCGTCCGCGGCTCGGTCTGGACAGAATATTACCGCGCGGGGCTTCCCGCCGACGCCTCCTGTCCATACAGACCTTGGGAAAGCGCCATCAATCTTTGCGGAATTATGGCGTACCTACAGGCACTTGACAACTAAATCCCCAGAAGAAAACAGGGAGTGCTTGCCCAACTTCTCATAAGGAAGTTGGGCAGTTTTATTCGCCTGCGGCGAGTTATATTGCTTCGCAGTGATATTCGGCTTATGCCGAGTGATATTTGCTTCGCAAGTTTTGGAGGCGAATAAAATATCACTGAAGCCATAAGGCTTCAATATCACTATCGCGTCAGCGATAATATCACTCCGACGAAGTCGGAATATCACTCTTGCTTTCTCTGCAGATTTGTGCTATAATCTAATCAGTATTATAGGGGTATGGGCTTCGCCCGAAGCCTTTGTAATACAAAGGCGAAACTAGCGATAAAACAGAAAATACGTATAGGAGTGAAGAAATAATTATGTTACTATCAAATTATGATTTTTATGATATATATTGGTCTATTGTTTTGATGCGATCAAACAGTCTGAAATATGACTATGCCGTGTCAAAAGCAATCAAAGATGTGATCGATACCAAGCAAAAAGATAACACGGTTGAGATGAATATTATCCGTAATATTTTGTCCGAGGTCAATGAACTAAAAGAATATGAAGAATGGCAATGGATACAGATTAAAAATGTTTATACATATGGTGTCAAAATTATAAAAGATGATTTTGCATATCAAATTCTTTCAGTTATGTTTGAAGAGTTATTAAATTGCTTAAAAGAACCCAATGCAGATAGAATTTACGATTTAAAAGACGCCCTGCATAATATACCTGTTATTCTTGCTGATGGAAATAAGCATAGTAAAAAGCGAATTGCTCTTGAAATATCCTTTTACCGAAGAAAATGGAATAAACACTTTTTGAAAGGTTTAATAAAATAGTTTGCCAAATCAATATTGCGAAAACCCCAACAG
>JAGBXH010000202.1 GCA_017629395.1 Clostridia bacterium
TCAAAGACTAAGTTGTAGTGCTTATTCCAGGATTCGTAGTAGGGAGTGTTGAAGTTGCTCTGGGGTTCCATTTCAAACTGGTAAGCACCGCGAATGGCGTTGTAGCCAATAAAGGAAGCGTAGGGGGCTTTTTGGGTGTCTACCTTGATATTCTCAGCAGAAAGGGGATTGCGCTCCTCGTTTGCTGCCTTGCGGAATGCGTCAAAGTCGTGGCTCAGATCGGTGTAGATGCGCTGACCCATGTAGAAATCGTTTTCGGTGCTGTTTACGGGAGCAAGGATCGTGCCGCCTTCGGGAGTACGGCTTTGTACGATGGTGTACTTGCCGTCAGAGAGCGTGACCTGCATGCTGCCGCTGGAGGCATCCTTGAGCAGAATATAACCAAGAATACCAACGCCCTTGATGTCAAACGCGATGTATTCTGCACTTGCCCAATCCACACCGTCCAGCGAGGTGTGCTCGCCATTTGCGTCCTTGACGATCAGTTTATCAACGGTATCGGCAGCGATCTCGGTAATCTGACCGATCTCGGCAATGCCGGTGGTGTCCTCGGCGGCGCAAACGCGCACGACGTGGTTCATCTTATCGGAAAATACGTGCAGGGTTCTGTCCAAGTAGAGCTCGGGAGCACCGCCGTCGTCGATCTTAAAGGTCTTGATATCCTTGATCTCGACCTTGTCGCCCGAGGTAGCAATAAAGTCAAGGCGGCAAGCGGTAACCATGCCGGAGTAATCCTTAACGGTTCCGTCGTTGAGCATAAAGGTATAGGTGTGCCAGTCTCCGTCGTTGATCACGGGAACTCTGACCCATCTTTCATTACTGAAGCTCTCCTTGTCGATCTCCAGATAGAGCTGGAGCTCGGAGACGTTGGTGGTGCGCATGGTGACCTGCATCATGTTGACATCCGCGGTGCGGAACTTGACGTTGCCGTAGATGTAGGGGTCAACCGTGCTGGTTGCGGTGGTAGTCAGAACGCCGTCCACAATCTCGGGGCGGGTCATATCGTGGCTCTTGTTAAGGGAAGAGAGATTGACTGCTTTTTCATTGGAAATCACTAAGTTTTCAATAAAGTTCTGATCCGCAAGGTGCACGTCGTAGTAGTAATAGCCAAGGCGGTAAATGTTGGCAGTGCCCGCCGTGGTACTGCTTGATGCGAGGTAGGTCTTGCCGTTTTCCATCTTGACGTACACGTCCATGGTGTCGGTCAGGTAGGGCTTGCCGCCGGGCGTGGTCAGCGATGTGACGAACTGCGGCTTTGCGGTGTCGAAGCTGTAGTTGAGCTTCATTTTTTGGTTTTCAATCGTGTATGCGTCACGCGTGGGGGTGGCAAAGTAAGCGTTTACGCCGTTTTCCAGCCACTTTGCGTTTTCAACCAGCGCAGCGTATTCGCCCTGCAGGATGGATTCGCGTACGGGCTCTTTTTCCTCTGCCTGCGTGGAGTCCTCGGTGGAATCCTCGGGCTCGTCGGGGAGCGGCTTATCCTTGCATGCGGCAAAGGTGCCTAACAGCATGGAAAAAAGCAGCATGAGTGCAAGTGCACTTAAAAGCGTTTTCTTCATAAAAAAACCTCGCTCTCATAATTAAATTAGCTCTTTATTTTACCATATTTTTATGTACGCGTCAAGTGTGACGTGCTTTTTTCGGCACTGTGTACCAAAGCCAAACGCTGTTTTGGTACAAATGCAATAAAAAAACAGCCCTCTTATTTTGGCAAGAGGGCTGCCTTGATCGTCAGTTTTGTTGTTTGTTTCGTGCGTACAGCATACCGGGCAGATAAAAGGGCAGGGGCAAAAGCAGGTACAGCACGTACAGAATGACGGTGGATTGCCAATCTGTAAGCCATCCGAACAGGGCGGGCAGGAAGAAGGAATTGCACTTAAAGAACATGTAATCCGAGCCGATGGGGGAGTAGTTGACGATGTTGGCGGGGATAGATACAAGCAGCGTAGGAATTGCGGGCAGAATCAGCTCCCGGGGCTTGTTGAGATGCGTGTAGCGGTGGTAGCCCGTGGTCTGCATGAGGATAAAGCAGAACATCATGACGCCGTGGAACAGCATGGTGTGTGCACCGGCAAAGGAGAGGATAGAATAGTTGGGGAGCACGGTAATGGGATAAAAGAAGTTGATCGAGGCACCGATCAGCCCCAGCGTGCTAAGGTAGCCGCAGGCTGCTTTTTTCATATAGTCGTTCCCCCACAGTGCAAACGGCATGGCGTAAATGAAAATGCTGCAGGGGTACAAGGGCAGAACGCCGCCCCATTCAAAGGCGATCTCGTTGCCGCACACCGTTTCCCAGGTGATCTTGACCACCTCCCATACTGCCATGGTCGCCCAAAGCACCGCCATCAGATTGCGTACGCGCTTGTGATCTGTGCGACGCAGCTTCACA
>JAGBXH010000203.1 GCA_017629395.1 Clostridia bacterium
TATGCAGCAAGCTCGACGCTGGGGCAAGTGGCCTGTCACCCGTACCACCAGAAGCGGGATGCTGCGCGCAGCATCCCTCTTCTGTTGGTACGGGTGACAGGACTTGAACCTGCACGGATAACCACCGGATCCTAAATCCGGCGCGTCTGCCAATTCCGCCACACCCGCGTGACTCCCATATTGTAGCACAGATGCGGGAGTTTGTCAATACGGCAACAAAGAAAAGTTCTTCGCATCGGCACAGGAGGAGCAAGCCCCTCCCCTACCCATAAACGGTTTAGAATCTCTTGCCCAAAGCTTTATAAAACTGAAATATCGGGCGGTAGGGGAGGGGCTTGCTCCTCCTATGTGCACAAAGAACTTTTTAATCAAAACCCGAACCAATCCCCCATCAAGGATTGGTTCGGGCTCTTTTTATGAAATTATCTTTCCTCGCGGAAATACGGCAGACCGAGCGAAGCCGGAGGCTGATGCTCGCGCTTTTTGCGAATGCTGATGACGATCAGCACCACGATGGTGACGACGTAAGGCAGCATCTTGATCAGTTCTCTTTGCGTGGACGTGATGTCGGGAATGACAAATGCTACGATGTAGCAAGCACCGAACAGCACCGCACCGAGAATACCCACGTTGGGCTTCCACAGCACAAAGATAACCAGCGCAATTGCCAACCAGCCGAACGCCTCAATGGTAGCGGCATTTTCCCAGCTACCCTTGATATAGTCCATGATGTAGTAGAAACCGCCAAAGCCTGCGATCACACTACCGATCAGAATAGCTCCGTACTTATAGGCAACAACGTTGATACCCGCTGCATCGGCTGTTGCGGGGCTCTCACCTACCGAGCGCAGATGCAATCCCACGCGCGTTTTGCTCAGCACGAACGCGCAAACAACTGCAGCCACGATTGCAAGGTAGACGAAAATGCCGTGTCCGAATACCACCTTGCCAAATCCGCCAAGGCTTTCCGCGAACGGAAGCGAGGAGGAGATCAGCTTGCCTGCGGGGTCAAAATGTGTACGGTCCACAAAGGACATGATAAAGTTGGTCGCGCCGCTGCCAAAGATGGTGATGGCAAGACCCGTAATATTCTGATTACAACGAAGCGTTACGGTCAAAAGAGCGTATATGCCGCCCAGTGCCGCTGCGAATACTGCGGAGAACAGCAGCGAAACCAGCACGAGCAGAATCCAGGAAGCATTTGCGGGAGACTCCAGCCCGCCCATATAGAGCGAAACACCCAGGCATCCGCCTGCAGTGCCGATACACATGATACCGGGAATGCCAAGGTTCAGATGTCCTGCTTTTTCGGTAATGATCTCACCCACGCAGCCGTACAAAAGAACAGTAGCGATAGAGATCGCCGACACAAAAAAGAGCGTCATGATTTATTCTCTCCTTTCGTTTTGTCGGTTTTTGCGGTCTTTGCGCTTGATTTGCGGAAGATCAAGCGGTAATTGATAAAGAAGCTGCATGCGATCACGCAGAAATATACAAGACCGATCACGATATTGGCGATACTGTCATTGGTAAATCCGAAATTACCTCTGACCTGCACCATACCCTTGGAAATGAAGATGATAAAGAAGCAGGTGCCCATCATGATCAAGGGATTGAAGGCTGCCAGCCACGTAGCCATGATAGCGGTAAAGCCCATATTGTTTGCCGAAGCGGTACTGATGGTATGGTGAATACCGCCCGCCAAGAACAAACCGACCAAGCCTGCAAGCGCACCCGAGATGACCATGGTGCGGATGATGACCTTTTTAACGTCAATACCGATGTACTTTGCGGTATTGGGGCTGTCACCCACAACTGCGATCTCGTAGCCGTGCTTGGTGAATTTCAAATACACGTACATCAGTACGGCAAGAGCAAAGAATACCAGTACCGTCAACAGGTACTTATTGCCAAACAGATCGGGGAAATTGCCCGAGGTCAAAGGAGGCAGCACGCCCGAGCCGCTCTTGACCCAAATGGTAATGAACATGGACACAAGTCCCGTGGCAATGTAGTTGAGCATGAGCGTAAAGAGCGATTCATTGGTATTGAAGTGCGCCTTGAAGATTGCGGGCAGAACGCCCCACACAGCACCTGCCGCAATGCTTGCCACCGTCATCAGCACGATCAGCACAGCATCGGGAAGCTTGCCGCCAAGATAATACATGCAGGAGATCGCTGCCAGAGCACCAATCAGGATCTGTCCGTTACCGCCAAGGTTCCAGAACTTCATTTTGAATGCAGGTACAAGTGCAACCGCTACGCCAAGCAGCAGCGCAGTATCCTGCAAAAGCAGCCAGATGCGTCGGGAGGAGCCCAGCGCACCGTCAAAGAGTGCCGCAAAAAACGCCAGCGGATTTTGCGAAGAAAACAGAGAGCAAATGATCGCGGAGAGCACAAGGCTTACAACGATGGCGATCGCATAGATCAAAACGATCTTTCGGGCAGGAAGCACGTCGCGCTTGGCGATACGGACCAAAGGCTCTTTTTTGATCTGATCTTGTTTGATTTGTTGCTTTTCCATAGACAAAAACAGCTTTATAAGCTTCCTCCCTCTTGCTTTTTTAATTCTTCGAGTGTCGTACCCGTCATCATAAGGCCGATCTCTTCCTTTTTGGCATCTCGTGCATCCACCGTGCCCATGACCTTACCGCCCGCAACGACCAAAATGCGGTCGCACAGCGAGAGCAGCACGTCAAGGTCCTCACCGACAAAGATGACGGCAACGCCGTTTTTCTTTTGCTCTGTCAGCAGATTGTAAATGAGATACGAGGAATTGATATCCAGACCGCGCACGGGGTATGCCGCCATCAGCACGCGGGGACCGGCAGCGATCTCGCGTCCGACAAGCACCTTTTGCACGTTACCACCCGAAAGACGGCGCACGGGCGTATGCGTACCGGGGGTTACGACCTGCAGACTCTCAATGATCTCCTCGGCAAGCCCCTCGGGCGCCTTACGGTCAACAAAAACGGATTTGCCGCGGCGATAGCTGCGCAGCATCATATTGTCGATAATATCCATGTCACCCACAAGACCCATGCCAAGACGGTCCTCGGGCACAAAGGAGAAGCGTACGCCCAGCTCACGGATCTGCAAAGGCGTCTTTTCACGCAGGTTAATGACCTCGTCTTCCTTAAAGAAGATCTCGCCCGCATCCACCTGCGCGCAAATAGTCTTCTTGGTCAGTGCCTTTCCCTGCTCGTCCTTACCCGTAAAATCTCTGCCGTCCGCATAACGAAGCATGCCCTCGTGTGCCAGCTCCATCACGCGCTCATAGGACTTATGATAGAAGGTAATGGGCTTATCCTTTTTGGGATTATAGTAGGTAACGGTTCCCTCTTGCAGATGGTGCAATCCCGCAATGGACTCCAGCAGCTCGCGCTGACCGCTTCCCGCGATTCCCGCAATGCCGAGGATCTCACCGCTGAACGCATCAAAGCTGACGTCATCCAGCACAAGATGATCTTCCTTCCCCACCAGCGACAGGTTGTGTACCTCCAAACGCAGCTCGGGATTTTCGGGCAAGGGACGGTCAATGTTAAGCGTAACCTTTGTCCCACCATCATGTCCGCAAGTTCTTTTTCGTTGGTTTCGGCGGTATTGACCGTTTTGACGTGCTCGCCCTTACGCAGCACCGTCACGCGGTCAGAGATCGACACAACCTCACCCAGCTTATGCGTGATAATAATGACCGATTTACCGTCCTCTCGCATAGCGCGCAGCACGTCGAAAAGACGGTCGATCTCCTGCGGCGTCAAAACCGCAGTCGGTTCATCTAAGATCAGCACGTCCGCGCCGCGGTACAGCGCCTTGACGATCTCTACGGTCTGCTTTTCGGAGACCGACATCTCGTGAACCTTTTTGTCAAGCTCTATATGGAAACCGTATTTTTCGCTCATTGCGCCAATACGGGCTTTTGCCGATTTCAAGTCGTATTTTTCGCCCTTTCCCGTGCCGATCACGATATTCTCGGCAGCAGTAAAGACGTCTATCAGCTTAAAGTGCTGATGGATCATACCGATATTATAACGGAAGGCGTCCTTAGGCGAATGAATTTTCGCCTCTTCTCCGTGAATCAGAATCGTTCCTTCATCCGGATAATAAATGCCTGCAAGCATATTCATCAGGGTCGTTTTTCCGCAGCCGTTCTCACCGAGAATGGCAAGGATCTCCCCTTTTTTGACGTCTATGGAAACGTTTTTGTTCGCAGTGACCTTAGTGCCAAAGCGTTTGGTAATGCCACGCATTTCGATAACCGTTTGCTTTTCCACAATCATTCTCCTTGTCGTGTAGGATATAAAGGGACTGTATCGCATAAGGGTTGCCGCAAAGAAACGACAACCCTTATGCCTGCCGCTCGCTTACGCAAGGGGCAAAAAGAATAAATTACTGAACCTCGGTGATACCGTCGATGCGGATATCGAAGTAAGGAGCGGAACGGTCTGCGCTCTCATCAAAGAAAGTGATGCCGTTCTCGGTTCTGATAACGTTGGTCTCGGGAACAAAGTCACCTGCATCGTCAACGTCAGCCAGATACTCGGTCAGGTTTGCACCGTTTACGGTGAAGGTGGAGCAGTCAAA
>JAGBXH010000204.1 GCA_017629395.1 Clostridia bacterium
CATCAATATAAGAAAGCGAGTCAATGCTATGAAAAGGTTATTAGCACTTCTCCTTGTATTAGCTACCATGATTTCGGTGCTGGTTGCTTGTGCCGAAAGCGCAGAGGGACAGACCGACGATTCCGTCAACTCCGAAACGGGCGAGCCTTCGCAGCTTGATAACATTCCCGCCGATTTGAAATTTGATGGCGAGGACGTTACCATTATCAGCCGCGCGTATCTTGGCTGGACGTGGGATGAGGTTGCCGTGCCCGAGCTGAATTCCGAGCCGGTTAACGACGCCATCTATAACCGTAACATCACGGTAGGCGACAGACTCAATATCAACATCGTGTCCCACCCCATTGAGGAGGTGGACCAGGCAAAGCCCATTACCGAGGTGGAAAGAGCGGTGCTTGCGGGCTCGGATGAATATGACCTTTTGGCAGGCGCGTGCTATCTGGTGCTGCAGTCCTCTATGGAGGGAACCTTCCGCGACATGACGGGGCTGGAATATCTGGACCTGACGCAAAATTACTGGACGCAGGATTATAACGAGGTCATTTCATATAACGGCAAGCAGTACAGCGCAACGGGTATGATCGCACTGTCTACCTATCGCTTTGCCTTCGTTACCATGTTCAACAAGGTAGATTTTGATAACAAGCAGGTGCCGTATCTGTACGATGCGGTCAATAACAGCGAATGGACGCTGGATTTCCAGGCAGCTCTTGCCGAGGATTTTTATCAGGATCTCAATGGCAACGGCAAAAAGGATGAGGGGGACTTCTTTGGTCTGATCACCTCGCCCTATATCAGTACCGACCCTTATTGGGCTTCGTGCGACCTGTCGCTGGTGGAAAAGAATGCGGACGGTGAGTACGAGTACGTGGTAAATACTGCCAGATTGTCGGACGTTGCGGACAAGGTGCTCAAGCTGTTCTATGAAAGCGGCACGCTGGTGTATCCGCATGCCGGTGCGGACGCTGAGCAGGACGATATCCGTATCGCGTTTGCAAGAGGCGACGGTGCTATGTGCACCACGCGTCTGGTGGCAGCGGAAATGGGCGATATCCGCAATATGGAGGATGCTTACGGCATCGTGCCCATGCCCAAGTATGATAAGGCGCAGCCCGAGTACGGCACGCTGCAGCACGACCAGTTTACCGTATATGCCATTCCCGTCACTGTCAAGGATGACAGATATCAGATGCTTGGCGCGGTGCTGGAGGTCATGGCTTCCGAATCCTTGCGCACGGTCAAGCCTGCGTACTATGAGATCGCGCTCAAGCGCAAGTACATGAGCGATCCCGTTGCGTGGGATATGCTGGATCTGATCTTCAACACGGTCAAGATCGATGCGGGCATTGTATATACCAACGTGCTGGGTAACCCGCACGATGCGTTCCGTCAGATCATCACGGGCAAAAAGAATACCGTTTCGTCCAGATTCAAGAAGCTGGAAAAGACGGTGACAAAGAATCTGTCCAAGATGGTTGACAAGATGGATAAGCTTGGATAAATCCATAGTTTGGGGCTGAGTGATGCACTCAGCCCCCAATGTCATTAAGTGAAGAAATACCCACTGCAGGCAAGAAAGCGGAACGGATGCGCGCAAAAAGCCGTCCCCTCGGGGGAAGGTGGGCTCCCGTAGCGTAGCGTCACGGGAGGAAGGGGAATGTGCGTGAAAGTCGGCCAGGTGAATTTCGAGCAGAAACTGTCTTGATTTTGCAAAAACCGCTAAGATAATACTATTCTAATTTCTTTACGAGTTCCCCTTCCTCCCATAGCGGGTACGCTATGGGAACCCTCCTGCCCCCGAGGGGACGGCTTCCGCAAGCTTGCGCAGTGTATCTCGCTGCAGCTCGGGCACACTCGCGTTCTGACATGCCACAGGCATGTCATTCATTACGCTCGCGCCGCTTC
>JAGBXH010000205.1 GCA_017629395.1 Clostridia bacterium
CTGCTGACCGCGAAGATGGTGGTTTCCTACATGGATTACATCATTCGCCACAATCCCCAGGACTTCAGACAGGTTGGCTTTATCGGTACGGGACACTATTTCCACGGCTTGCAGTGGTAATTTGATGTTGACAAGGGGAGAAGAGAATGAAAAAATCATCTTTTCTGTTGGCAGTATCGATGCCGTTTTCCTCTTGGGCTGCATGCACGACTACGCCCGAGGAAACCGTGCCCGATACCGGCTATCCCATCGATCTGATGCAGATCGGTGGTGTGGATCTCTCCGCATTCAGTATCTGCGTGCAGCCCGATGCGGCAGAGGGGATTACCATGGCGGTCGACTATCTGATCCAATATGCAGAGCAGGCAACGGGGCATAAGCTGACCGTCAACGAGGGTGAGCCCGCAGAGCATGAGATCGTGATCGGCATGACTGACCGCGATACCGAGGCTGTCAAGGCGGCACGCGCGCAGATCAAAAACGACGGCTATGCCATCCTGGAAGAGAAGGGCAAGCTGTATATTACGGGTAACTGCACCTCGGGTACAGTATACGGTGTTGTGACCTTTTTGGAAGAATTCCTCGGTGTACGCTTTTATGCCACCGACTATACCGTGGTGCGCGACAACCCCATTATGCGCGTGCCCGTAGACTATTGTGAGGTGTACAGCCCCGCGTTTATCGCGCGCGATTCCTTCTGGCACGATCTGGAGCACGACCAGGTGCTGTCCATCCAGCTCAAGGATAACAGCGGCTACGTAATGCAGATGGAGGGCGGCATTTCCTATGCAGGCCCGTTTGTGCACACCTTTTCCGCGCTGACGGGGCAGCCGCACGAGATCGGTAAGCAGCCCTGCCTGACCGATGAGGAGGTATACAGCACCGTGCTGTACCGCGTCAAGCAATGGCTGCGTGAAAATCCCCGCGCCAAGATCATTTCCGTTTCGCAGAACGATTCGTATGCAGATCAGCTTGGCTGCCAGTGCGCAAATTGCAAAGCGATCGACGAGCGTGAGGGCACACCCATGGGCTCGCTTCTGACCTTTGTCAATCGCATTGCGAACGACATCAAGGACGAGTTCCCGAACGTGTACGTGGATACCCTGGCGTACAGATATACGCGCCAAGCGCCCAAGACCATCAAGCCTGCGGATAACGTCATCATTCGTCTGTGCTCGATCGAATGCTGCTTCTCTCACCCGCTGGACGACGCAAGCTGCGAGCGTAATGCTGCCTTCAAAAAGGATATTGAGGAGTGGAGCGCGATCTGCGATAATCTCTATATCTGGGACTACACCACTAATTTTATGTATTATCTTGCACCGTTTCCGAACCTGGGCGTGCTGCGGGCGAACGTCAAGTTCTATCGGGATCACCACGTGATCGGTATGTTTGAGCAGGGTAATTACCAATCCACCTCGGGTGAGTTTGGTGAGCTGCGCGCGTATCTGCTGGCAAAGCTACTCTGGAATCCCGACATGAGCGAGGAGGAGTATCAGCGCCACATGAATGAATTTTTGCAGGACTACTACGGCGCAGGCTGGGAGCATATCCGCGCGTATATTGACGTGACCACCGAGGCGGCTTCGCACAACCACGTAGGCATTTACGACAGCATTGAGAATATGTTGATGCACCATATGGACAGAGATCAGCAAGCTCCGTTTGCAGAAGAGATGCTGGCACTGTGGGAAAAGGCGCTGGAAGAGGCACAGACAGACGAGCAAAAGGCGCACGTGGAAAAATCCATGGTGCAGGCGTACTACATGGCACAGCTCAAGGGCAAGAACCGCAAAGAGTATTTGAACAAAATATACGATATCTGCGAAAAGTACGGCATTACGCATTTCCGCGAGGGCGTGCGGATCGACTTCTCGCAAAAGGGCAAGCCGGGCAGTCTTGGATGATGCACCCGGCGCATCATCCGAAACTATGATTGCCTATAGCAAGTTATGATGCGCTTTGCGCCGTAGGGCGGGGGCTTGCTCCCGCCGCTGCTTGACAACAAAAGACGCTGAAAAAAGGCGCAACCGCCACGCGGTTGCGC
>JAGBXH010000206.1 GCA_017629395.1 Clostridia bacterium
CTACCATGTATTCTGCCATATCAGAACATGCCGGGCAGGTTCATGCTGCCGGTAATCTTTTCCATCTCTGCCGCGTTGGTGGTCTCTACGCGCTTGATTGCCTCGTTGACGCCTGCGACGAGCAGGTCGGTCAGAGTCTCTACGTCATCGGGATCGACGATCTCGGGATCGAGGTCGATTGCAAGAATCTCCTTCTTACCGTTGATCTTAACGGTCACAACGCCGCCGCCCGCATTGATCTCATACTCGCGTGCGTCCAGCTCCTCCTGCTTTGCCGCCATATCCTCCTGCATTTTCTGTGCCTGACGGATCATGGACTGCATGTTCTGCGGTCCGCCGCCCATACCCTTGGGAATGTTTGCTCTCATGATATATCTCCTTATATTTTATTTTCAATTATCTTGTGCGTTTTCCAGTATCTCGTCAATGACGGAATTCTGTGCGCCGCTCTTTCCTTCGCACTCAAAAAGCACCTGCTTTTGCGTAACGTTGGCGTTCAGCAGTCCCGACAGGATGCTGCACAGCGTGGGCACGGCGTTATAGCTCTGCGCCATTTGAATATCAAAATCCGATGCGAATTTGAGCACCACGTTGCCACCTTCATCCGAGTACGCCTTTGCCGCATAGTAAAAGCCTGCCGCCAAGGGGTTTGCCTTGGTCATCTTATCAAGCACCTGTGCCCATACGCGCAAGGGGCGCAGGGTGCGCTTTTCCCCCGTGGGCTCAGCTTTTTTGAGCTTTGGGATGCGAGGGGCGGTGGATGCGGGCGGTGCGGTCGATTCATGAATCGACCCTACGGGCATGGATTGTGTGGGTGGCGCGGTCTGCACTGGCGAATCGCTTTTCGATTCTACGGACGGGCGATCACTGATCGCCCCTACAGCTTGGGGTGCAGGGGTAGGTGCCACGGCTACCTGCCCGAATGCAATTTTATCTTCCAGTGCGGCAATGCGGGCAAGCAGTGCCTCGGGAGAGGTTTCCAGCTCGGGATCGCACATGCGCACAAGCGTGCTTTCTGCCACGATGCGCTTGATGGCGTTGGCTCTTTGCATAGAAAGAAGTGCCTGCTCCAGCAGCGTGCAATGATACAGCAGCGTGGAGGATTTGAAGGGCTTTGCCACCTCTTGCATGGCGGCAAGCTCGCTGTCGGTCAAGTCCAGATACGCAGCCGCGTCCTTTGCGGTGCGCAATACCAGCATTTCGCGGTAAAGACCGATCAGATCCTGCCAGAAGATGGCAATATCCTTGGAGGATTGCACGACCGCGTCGATCATGGAAAACAGCTTATCGTAATCCCGCGCGGCAATGGCGCGCACGGTTTCCATCATGCTGTCCCTGCCTGTCGAGCCCGCAGTTTCGTTGACGGTCTGCACGCTGATATGTGCCCCCGTCCCCGCACAAAGCTCAAGTAGGCTGATGGCATCACGCATACCGCCCTGCGCCATTCTGCCCAGCAGCACAGCCGCCTCGCGGTCAAGCGAGATGCCCTCTTCTGCCGCAATATAGCAAAGGCGGTCAGCAAGCACGGGCGTGGCAATTCTGCGGAAATCATAGCGTTGGCAACGGGAAATGATGGTAGCGGGCAGCTTTTGCAGCTCGGTGGTTGCCAAAATGAACACGACGTATTCGGGCGGCTCTTCTAAGGTTTTGAGCAGCGCGTTGAATGCACTTGCCGAAAGCATGTGCACCTCGTCGATGATGTACACGCGCTTTTTGAGCGCGTTGGGCGGGTAGACGACCTCATCGCGGATATCGCGGATGTTGTCTACGCCGTTGTTGGAGGCTGCGTCCATTTCAAGCACGTCTGTTGCACTTCCCGCTTCGATCGAGCGGCAAGCATCACATACAATGCAAGGCGAGCCGTTCTGCGGATTTTCGCAGTTGACTGCCTTTGCAAGAATCTTTGCGCAGGTGGTTTTACCCGTTCCGCGTGAGCCGCAGAACAAATACGCATGCGAAAGGCCGCCCGTTTTGGTCTGATACTGCAGTATCGACGTCACGTGCTCCTGACCGCACACGTCCTCAAACCGTTGCGGACGCCATTTTCTGTACAAAGCCTGATGCATAATTTACCCCCTAAAAAATACAGCACCTTGCTGCAAAACAAGACCATACACCTCAAAATCGAATGTCGCCCCCACGCGATCTTCGTACCTCCTGCTCAAAACAGGCAACCTCACGGCACACCGAGGTAACCGCTTAATGCTGCTTGGTCCCCCACCTGACATGGTTCACAGCCCTCGATTGCGTAAGACCCGTTTCTCAACACAGCAGATACGACTCTTGTATTCGTAAAGGTTCGATCCTCAAATGAGGGATCCACCCCTGCTGTAGCGGATTTCAGGTACAGGGCTCCGCTAATTCCCCGGCTGGTATGGCCTTATTTCACAGCATGATGCTGTAACTTTGATATTATAACACAGATATACGAAAAATGCAAGTGTTTTTACGAATTTTTCACAATTGGATTTCTCTTTGGCGCATTTAACGAAATTTCACATTTTACCTGACACGCCTCGCGCTTTTCTCCCATTGCACCTGCTGTATGATAGGAGTATCTCACAAAAGAAAGGAGTATATCAAATGAGATACTTAAAAGCTCTTCCCTTTGCGCTTGTCTGCCTGCTGATCTTCAGCTTTTGCACGGCGTGCGGGGATAAACAGCCCAACGATACCGAGCAGCCCGGGCAAAACGTACAAGCACAGCAGCCAAGCGTCAGTGACGACGTGTACCGCGAGCAGCTTGCGTACTATGAAAAAATGGTGAACGATCTGCAAAACGAGATCCTTGTGCTCAAACAGCAGCATTACGTGGACACCTTTGCTTACAAGCAAACCATAGCGCAGCTGGAAGCGCAGCTCGGCGCGCTTGATACCGATGTGATGGCAAAGCCCGAGCAACCCACCGAGAGTCCCGAGCCCGAGCCCCCCGCTGCCGCGTTTACGTACGAGATCAAAAACGGCACGGCAACGCTGACCGCTTACACAGGCACGGAAGCCGACGTGATCATCCCTGCCGAGATAGACGGCTATGCGGTCACCGCCCTTGGTGACAATCTGTTCAAGGATTCTGACGTGACCGGCGTGACGCTGCCCGCAAGCGTGACAAGCATCGGCTGGTTTGCCTTTTACGGCTGCGGATCGCTGCAAAAGGTCACGATGGGTGACGCTGTGAGTGTCATCGGCTACGCCGCCTTTGACGGCTGCCCCAAGTCCATGGTCATTTGCGGTGCGGCAGGGTCGTATGTCGAAAAGTACGCTATGAGCTATGGGCTGCAGTTCCGAGCGCAGTAGCGTTTCGTAGGGGCGATCAGTGATCGCCCGCGGGCGACCAGAGGTCGCCCTGTGAACAATACCGTACAATGAATACGCCCGACCTCTGCCGAGGTCGGGCGATCTTCTTACTTCAAGTCCACGCGGTTTCTCTGCTCTCCCTTTTGGAACGCATCAATATTTTGACAGATCTCATCAAGGCAGCGGGCACGTGCTTCGGCGGATGCCCATGCCATGTGAGGCGTCATGCACACGTTTGGTGCATCCTTAATGGCAAAGAAGGGGTGCTCTGCGGGAAAAGGCTCGGTGCTGAACACGTCACAGCCCAGCCCCGAAATGCGACCGTCGGTCACGGCAGCAGCAATCAGGGCTTCATCCCACACCGCACCGCGCGCGACATTGATGACGATCGGCTTTTTATCCATCATGGCGATCTGCTCTGCGCCGATCATACCGCGGCTCTCTTGATTGAGCGGCGTGTGCAAAGAAATGATATCCGACTCGCGCAGCAGCGTTTCCAGATCGACACACTCGTCACTATCGGGATTTCGCTTATACGCAAGCACCCTGCAGCCAAAGGCTTTTGCAATCTCGCCCACCTTTTTGCCGATGTTTCCGTACCCCACGATGCCCCAGGTCTTGCCGCACAGCTCGTGATACACGGGAACAAGCAAATTGGGGCTTGTTTGACGCGAATACCAGCCGCTTGCGGTTGCCGCCGTATAAGTAGGCAGGTGCGAGCACAAATTGAGTGCCATGGCAATCGTCAGCTGCGCCACGCTCTCGGTGGAATACCCCACCACGTTGCAAACTGCAATGCCCTTCTCGCGGCAGTACGCCACGTCGATATTATCATATCCCGTCGCAAAAATGCAGATCAGCTTGAGCGCGTCTGCTGGGCCGAGCACCTCTGCCGTCAGCTTGACCTTATTGATCAGCGCGACCTCGCAGCCTGCCAGTCGCGCCTTGACCTCATCGGGACTGCTTGCGTCAAACACCGTCACGTTGCCGTATGCACACAAAGCGTTATAATTCAGATCCATACCAATGCTGGCACGGTCAAACACAGTAATATTCATTCATTTTCTCCTATGATTTCAGTGTTTACAGTATATCAAATCAAGTCAAATTTGTCAAGGTGCAAGCAAATTTTTCAAATTTTCATCAAAGCAGGTATCCATATTCACAACAACGTCACATTTTTACTATATAATTAGTTTGAATTTCTATATTTATGAGGATTACGTACCATGCTTCAACTCAAGAATATTGTCAAAACCTATACGGTTGGCGATAACGTGGTCAATGCGCTGGGCGGTATTTCACTGAATTTCCGCAACAGCGAGTTTGTGTCTATCCTTGGTCCCTCGGGCTGCGGTAAGACTACCACGCTGAACATCATAGGCGGTCTTGACCGCTACACCTCGGGTGACTTGCTTATCAACGGCAAGTCCACCACCATGTATAAGGATCGCGATTGGGATACCTACAGAAACCACTCGATCGGCTTTGTGTTCCAGAGCTATAACCTCATTCCTCACCAGAGTGTGCTCTCCAACGTGGAGCTTGCGCTGACCGTTTCGGGCGTGCCCAAGGCGGAGCGCAGACGCAGAGCAAAGGAAGCCTTGGAAAAGGTAGGACTTGGCGATCAGCTGCATAAGCGTCCCTCGCAGATGTCGGGCGGTCAAATGCAGCGCGTATCGATTGCAAGAGCGCTTGTCAACGATCCCGATATTCTGCTTGCCGACGAGCCCACGGGTGCACTTGATACCGTGACCAGCGTGCAGATCATGGAGCTACTCAAGGAGATCTCCAAGGATAAGCTGGTCATCATGGTAACGCATAACCCCGAGCTTGCCGAGCAATACTCCACGCGTATCGTCAATCTGCGCGACGGTCACGTCATCGGCGACTCCGACCCTTACGAGCCCGATGAAAGTGAGGTCAACGCTGCGCGCACAGCTCCCCCTAAGGTTACCAAGGGCAAGGCAAGAATGTCCACAAAGACAGCATTCTCGCTCTCTCTTAACAACCTCATGACCAAAAAGGCGCGTACCTTCCTGACATCCTTTGCGGGAAGTATCGGTATTATCGGTATTGCGCTGATTCTCTCTCTCTCAACCGGTATCAATCTCTTTATTGACCAGGTGCAGGAGGATACGCTTTCTACCTACCCCATTACCATTTATAAGACCGAGCAGGACTACGCTGCGCTCATGGGTGCTATGCAGCAGACGCAGCAGGACGTGGCAGGACGCGAGCCCGATGATCATACCGTGTTTATCGACGACTCTCTGGATCAGATGATGTCCGCCACCACCTCTACCGTGGAAAACAACCTCCCTGCCTTCAAGGAATTCTTGGACGAGCACGCAGAGGAGCTTGCAGACTACGTGCTGGATATCCGCTACACCTACAATTATACGCTCAAGGTATACTCCGAGGACGGCAAAACCCAAGTCAACCCCACAACCATCTTTGAGAATATGGGACCCGCTATGGGTGATATTTCGGACATGATGGGTGCACTTGGCAGCATGGGTGGAGGCTTTAATACCTTTGAGCAGATGATTGACAACGAGCACCTTATTCACTCGCAATACGAGCTGGTTGGCAAAAACAGCGAATGGGCGGATGATCCCACGGAAATCATGCTGGTGCTGGACAAAAACAATGCCATCAGTAACATGGTATTGTACATGCTGGGAATCAAGGATCAATCCGAGATCCCGGATATGTTGATCAAGATCTTTACCGATCCCGATTATGAAATTCCCAAAACAGATCCTATGGAGATCGATGACTTTGTGGGTATGACCTTCTTAGTCGTTCCGGACAGCGCATACTACTATGAATCCGAGGAGACCTTTACCGTGGACGGAAAGGTGCATCACATCTGGAAGGACGTACGCAATGACCCCGATTATGACGCTGAACGGTTCGTCAAGGAAAACGGTATAGAGATCACCATTTCCGGTGTCATCCGTCCCTCTAAGAATGCGATGGCAGCGTCCATTTCCTCTCCCATTGCATATAATACCTCTCTGCAGTCCTATATGCAGGAGATCATCCGTGACAGCGACGTCGTACGCGCACAGGAAAAGCTGCCCGATTACGATATCACCACGGGCAAGGAATTTGACAGAGGTCAATATCTCGGACTTTCCGCAAAGGAAAAGGCTGATCTGTTTGACGATTTCATCAAGGAAAATGACGAGGTCATGATCCAAATCATGATCGACTATATCAAGGCTGCCGAGAAAAATCCCGAGCAGGATGCAGAAATTGCCGGCATGAGCAAGGAGGAAAAGATCAACCTGATCATGGAAAGCATGGAGGACATGGTCGATACGCATCCCGAGCTTTATAAGTCGATCATCATCGGTATGACCAAGCAATCCATGGGCAGCAGCTATAACGATATGATCGCAGGCATGCTGGAGGGCATGAGCGCAGCCGAGCTCAAGGCAGCTATGGCACAGTCCGGCGGCTCCGCCACGGAAAGCGAAAAGGCACTGCGCGGATATCTGCAATCCCTGAGCGATGAGGAGCTGAATTCCGCTGTTATCAAGCTCAAGGGCGGAAACGTCACCAGCGACGATATCCGTGACCGCTATACCGACGAGCAACTCGTCGAGGCTTTCCTTGCAACGTATAACACCTACAGCGACGATCAAAAATCGATCTTGTATGATGAATATATGCCCAGTCTGCTCTCCCCCAACAGCAAGGACAAGGTCATGGCGAGGTTTGGCTGGTATCTTGACGAGCAGCCCGCATCGATCAGCATTTACTCCAAGGACTTTGCCTCCAAGGATTATATTGCCGCATTGATCGACGAGTATAACAAGGACTGCGAGGAGGACGACAGAAAAGAGGACGCGATCCACTATACCGATCTTGTCGGCATGATGATGTCCTCTATCACCATCATCATAGACGTTATTTCCTACGTGCTGATCGCATTCGTTTCGATCTCGTTGATCGTTTCCTCGATCATGATCGGCATTATCACCTATATCTCGGTGCTGGAGCGCACCAAGGAGATCGGCATTTTGCGTTCGATCGGTGCATCCAAGGGCGATATTTCCAAGGTCTTTAATGCCGAAACCGCCATTGTGGGATTTGCGGCAGGTATGATCGGTATTATCATCACCATTCTGCTCAACTTCCCGATCAGCTGGATCGTTCAAGGACTTTCCGGCATGACCGGCATTCATGCAGTATTGCCGTGGTGGGGTGCTGTGGGACTTGTGGTGATCAGTATGGCATTGACGCTGATCGCAGGTCTGTTCCCTGCTGTGCTGGCATCCAAAAAGGATCCCGTAGAAGCACTGCGCACGGAATAATTTCAAAAAAATATTTCCTTTCAAGGCAGGATTTGTCAAAAATCCTGCCTTTTTTGTATATCCTGACTGCGCTGACAGACCTTGTGTGTTGACGGCAGAATATCTGCATGTTAGAATATGCACGTGGCAAGCAAAGCCGCAATAACACATAAGGAGACGTACGTATGAAAACCAGAATGATCGTAAAAATATTTCTCCCCATCGTGGGTGCACTTGCGCTGATTGCCGTGATCGTGGCTTGCGCGGCGGCGGGCAACGGACAAGGAGGCGGCACTGAGGATACCTCGACGCAAGAAAGTACCACAACGGAAGCAAACTCCGCTCCCGAGAGCACAACACCCGAGCAGACAACACCGGAAGCAACAACGCCCGAGCAGACCACTCCCGAGCAGACCACTCCCGAGCAGACTACGCAACAAAACGGCTCGAGCGAAGAAGCAACCACCGCGCAGCCTCCTGCATCTGAGCAGGAAAGCAGCGAAGCGGATGCAGGCGAGCAGTCCACTTCTCAAAACGAACAGAACAGCAGCGACACCGCTGAGAGTGAGCAGTCCTCCACGGAGGCTGAGCAATCCTCCGCTGACGAGCAATCGTCCGAGAGTGATGCACCATAATGTGAGCAAGACCGATGGAAACGTCGGTCTTGCTTGTTATTCTCAATATTTTTTGGTTTTTTTCAAAATAAATCGCAAAAAGGGCTTGCATTTTTGAAAATATTGTGCTATAATATCAAGGTCGCTGGTGTGGCTCAGTGGTAGAGCAGCTGATTCGTAATCAGCAGGTCGCGGGTTCAAATCCCGCCACCAGCTCCAAAAAAGAGGATGTGGTCTTTCGACCACATCCTCTTTTTTCGATCTGCTGCACCGATTTGAACCCCGCATGCAATCGCGCAGCGATTTCATGCCTATTTGCGCAGGTTGCCCAAATGGTTCATTATGCCCTTTGGCGCAAATATGGGTTCATAAATCCCGCCACCAGCCAAACACGACAGGCTGGGCGCAGGAGTTGCTCCATCAAAACAAGAGGAATCCTTATTAAATGAATTGACATTTCCCCCAATATATGTTATACTGAATAAAATGAATTTTCTCCGAAAGTGAAGGAAATATATGAATCTTTGTGACGTAAGAACCATCAAGCAGATCATGGGCATGTACGGTCTGCATTTCAAAAAGGAATTCGGACAGAATTTTCTGACCGAGAATTTTGTCGTGGAGGATATTGCCGACAACTGCTGCGATGACCGTAACGCAACCATTTTGGAGATCGGCCCCGGTCTTGGCACGCTGACGCGCGAGCTTGCCGCCAGATATAAAAAGGTTATCTGCCTGGAAATCGATACGGGCATGATCCCCGTGCTGCAGTACACACTTGCAGACTTTGACAATGTGACTGTTTACAATCAGGACGTCATGCAGGCTGATCTTGACGAGCTGCTTGCCGATGCGTTTGCCTCGGGCACGGTTGCCGTTTGCGCAAACCTGCCCTACTATATCACCACGCCCATTATGATGAAGCTCTTGGAATCCGGTCTTCCCTTTACCGATATCACGGTCATGATTCAGGCAGAGGTAGCAGACCGCCTTTGCGCCAAGGCAGGCAGCAAGGATTACGGCGCGATTACCGCCGTGCTTGCTTACTACGGCACAACGCAAAAGCTGTTCAAGGTCAAGGCAGGCTGCTTTATGCCCGCGCCCAAGGTGGACTCCACCGTCATCCGCACCCGCCTTTACAAGGAAAAGCCCTACAATCCCAAGGAAACAGCCCTGCTCTTCCGCACCATCAAGGCAGCATTTGAGCAGCGCCGCAAGACCCTGCCCAACGCGCTTGCCTCCGGCTTTGGCGAGCTGGATAAGCAGACGTTGACCGACATTATCGTGTCCTGCGGCCACAGCGCAGACGTGCGCGGCGAACGCCTTTCCATCGAGGATTTCGTGGCGTTGTCCGATGCGATTTACGATAAGATTCACGAATAAAAAAACGGGAGTATGGGGCTGCGGAAATAGCGGAATAAAAGCAGGAATTTGTTCAATTTTGAGCAAATTCCTGCTTTTTGATGACAAAAGTTCAATGGGATAGACGATTTATGACGGTTCGGAGCGTTTTTACGGTGACCTCATCCGACGCCTACGGCGCCACCTTCCCCAGCGGGGAAGGCTTGTTTGGCGCATCCATTTGTTCGATTATCCGTTTGGGGTGCCTTTATGAGCCTTCCCCGCTGGGGAAGGTGGCGCCGTAGGCGGCGGATGAGGTCACCACACGGACGCTCTTTCACGTCTTCGATCATAAAAAACAGCAGAAATCTGTTCGTTTGTAAACAGATTTCTGCTATTTTACCGCTTATTCCGCAGCCCTATACTCCCGTTTTTTTATTTTATCGATCAATATACCCAAACACCAGCGTGCACAGCACCGAGGAGATGCCGCACAGCACGGTGGCGGCTACAAAGATCAGCCAGCCGGGATGCCAGAGATTCCACGCAAAGCCCAGCACAAGATACGCGGGAATGGCAACCAAGAACACAATAGCGCAAAAGGCTGCATTGATGCGATCCCAATCCATGAAAGGCCCAAAATAGGATCTTTTTTGAATCGGGCGCAGCTTGGGGCGGTTGATGGCATCAAGCAACGGTGTCAGAAATGCCGCGATCACGAATACAAGCCAACCGGGATGCCAAAAATCCCACACAAAACCCATGATCAGGTATACCACCGTTACCAGCGGAAACAGCATATCCGTCACGGCTTTCAACACGGCATTGCGACGGGGAACCATCTTCACCTCAGGCTCGGGTTGCTGTTCCTGCTCTTGCACAGGCGCAGGCTCATTTTCTTTTTCCTTGCTCGCGTCCCCTCTGACAAGCGTTTCCATGTCGCATTCCAGTACCTCGCACAGCTTGATCACGGTTTCCACGTCGGGGTACACCGAATCGGTCTCCCAGCGCGACACGGTCTGCCGCGACACGTACATGCGCTCGGCAAACTCCTCTTGCGTCATGCCCTTCTTTTTTCTCAAATATCCGATATTTGTACCAAAGCTCATAAAAGACCTCCCTTACTTGATGTCCCTATGATACCGCAAAACGCGGCAGAAGTCCACCGCACACCCCGATTTTTTTGCAACACAGCGTGTTACATCAGCCATTTTTACCGCTAAAAACGCTTATTTTTTCTTGAAATCGGGCTTTTTGGCATCCTTATCGAACTTCTTTTTGCCATCGAAGTGCGGCTTACCGCCTTCCTTATGATACGGCTTTTGCTCATCCTTACGGAAGGGCTTGCTCTTATCAATCGCAGGCTTTCTATGCTCAAAATACGGCTTTTTTGCCTCGGCGGGGTCACGGAAATATTCGTACAGCGTGCAAGGCAGCATGCCGTTATACAGGCGGTGGGTCTTGTCAGCCACGCGCCCGAAGCTGCGCTCAAACTCGGGATAGGACGTGATGATATACACGTGCCAGGGGTACAGCTCGGCAAAGGTCTTGCCCATGTCGCGGTACAAGGCTCTCACCTCGTCCTCCTCCATCATGCGCTCACCGTAAGGCGGATTGCAAACGACCGTTCCCTTTCTCTCCTCGCGCTTGATCTTTCTTGCGTCTGCGTGGAAAATGTTAAGGTACTCCTCCACGCCTGCGCGTGTTGCGTTCTCGTAGGTCACGTCCAGCATGTCTTCGTCAATATCCGAAGCCCAAGCCTCGAATTTGCTGTCGCGAATGATCAGATCCTGCGCTTCTGTCGCAGCGTCCGTCCATGCGCGCTCGGGGATGCAGGCAAAATTCTGCCCTGCAAACTCTCTGCCAAGTCCCGGAGCGCGGCGCGTGGCGATCATGGCAGCCTCAATGGCAATCGTGCCCGAGCCGCAGAAGGGATCCCAAAACAGAATGTCCTCCTTGGGTCTTGCGGTCAGTGCAATGGATGCCGCCAAGGTTTCACGCAAAGGTGCGACACCCGCCATTGGGCGGTAGCCGCGCTTGTGAAGCGCAATGCCCGAAGTATCCAACATCAGCGCGACCACGTCCTTGAAAAGGAAAAATTCGATCTGATATTTCACGCCGTCCTCGGTAAACCAACGAATGCCGTATTTGTCCGAAAGGCGCTCCACGACCGCCTTTTTGATGATACTCTGACAGTCGGGGATGGAATACAGCTTACTCTTGATGCAATGCCCTTTGACGGGAAATGCATCCGACGAGCCGATATACTCCTCCCAAGGCAATGCCTTGACGCCCTGGAACAGCTCTTCATAGGTGGTAGCGGGAAACTCACCCAGCTTGATCATGACGCGCTCGGCGCAGCGCAAAAACATATTGGCGCGCGCCACGTCGGCAGGCGTGCCCTCAAAGGTCACTCTGCCGTCCATGGTGTGCACTCTCTTAAGACCAAGCGCATCTATCTCTTCTCCGAGCTGCTTTTCCAGCCCGAACATACAGGTTGCAACTAAAATCATGGATTTTCTCCTTTATTTGTAAAGCAAATAGGGTGCGATCTCTTTGCGGAATTGCTCACATCTTGCACGTGCCTCGGCAAGGGCGGTGGCAGGGTCAAAGTCGCCCGAGAGCAGCTCGGTACCAAAGCGCAGGCGAAGCCCTGCGGGATTTGACTCGAACTCCGGGTACTTGCGCATGGCGTCGTACAGATACAAAAGCGTGGCAAAGGGCGAATAGGCATTGCGGTCAATGACGTGCAGCTCCACGCCGCCGCAAATTTCCCCTGCGTGCTTATTGAACGCGGGCGTAAAGTGCGCCGCGCGGAACAGAACGCCGTCAAGCTGCAAAGCATTCATGTGCTCTGCAAGCGCAAATGCGTCCACAAAGGGTGCGCCGATCATATCAAACGGTCTTGTCGTGCCGCGCCCCTCCGAAATATTGGTCGCCTCGTAAATGCCCGTGGCAATATAATTGATGGCACAGCCCACCGACGGAATATTGGGCGAGGGGTTGACAAACAGCATGTCGGTTTCGTCCGCGTACATGTGCCGCTTCCAGCCCACGCATTCGATCACCTTGAGCTCACAGCCAATGCCCTTCTCTGCATTGACGTAGCGCGCGTATTCGCCCACGGTCATGCCGTAACGCGTCGGAATGGCAAACTCTCCGATAAACGAGGAAAACCGCTCGTCCAAAATCTCGCCCTCGATCTTCTCACCGCCAATGGGATTGGGTCTGTCCAGCACGATGACCTCGATCTGCACGCGTGCCGCTGCACGCATCACCTGCGTCAGGTTACAAAGATAGGTATAGTAACGCGCGCCCACGTCCTGAATATCATACACGACAGCGTCCACACCGGCAAGGATCTCGTCCAAGCGCGGATGCCCCTTGGAGTTGAGATTGTACACGCAAACGCCAAACAAGGGGTCGGGCACGTCCTGCTCGTCCTGATATC
>JAGBXH010000207.1 GCA_017629395.1 Clostridia bacterium
GGCAGAGAGCTGACCGTGGGCATCGTGGACGGCGAGGTGCTGCCCGCTATTGAGATCATTCCCAAGGAAGGCTTTTACGATTACGCCAATAAATATCAGGGCGGTAAAACGCTGGAGATCTGTCCCGCTCCGATCGACGACGCGACCCGTGATACCGCAGCTGCGCTGACCCGCCGCGCCTTTGACGCGCTGCGCCTTGGCGGTTATGCACGCTTTGACTGGATGCTGGACGAGGCGGGGGGACTTTGGTGCCTGGAGGCAAACACGCTGCCCGGCATGACTCCCACAAGTCTGCTGCCGCAAATGGCAGCCGCGGTGGGCATGGACTATGACACGCTTTGTGAAAAACTGACCCTGCTGGCTCTGAAATAAGAAAAAGCACTCGTTTTGGGTAAAACGGGTGCTTTTTTTCGTCAAACTGACTTATTACGCAAAATAGGTCTTGTGCAAAACGCAGAAATCTTGCTGCGACAAGGAAAAATGGGCATACCCTCTCGCAAAATTGAATGAAATATGATATAATGAAACAAAGACAGCAAGGCATAGACGAAATTCAGTTGCTGAAAGGAAAAAAGCCATGAAACGCAGAGTATTGACACTTGTACTTGCGCTGATCACGGTGTTGGGTATGCTTGCCGCATGCGCTACTCCCGATGAGCAGGAGCAGGGCTTGGACAACAGCTCGGAGGCCTTGACGGGAGATGCTTACGATCAGGCATTGGCAAAATTGACTGTGGATATGAAGGGGGACAATTTTGTGGTGCTTGGCCGTGGCGACGCGGGCAGCTCGGTTTCCGAGATCATGCGCGAGGAGGCAAGCTCCGACCCGCTGGAGAACGCGGTCTATAACCGTAATCGTGCTCTTTCAGAGATTTGCAAGCTCAACTATATAGCAAAGCTCACCCCCTCCGATGCGCTGTCCGATACGCTTTCCAACGATATCAAGGCGGGCGCGGGAGAATATGCCATTGCCTTCCCGGATATGCGCGTGGCAGGCACTATGGCAACCAAGAGCATGCTCAAGGATTTCAACGATCTGAGCTATATCAATCTGGATGCCGAATGGTGGGATCAGGGCACCGCTGAGATGAGCGTTGTGGGCAAAACCTTCTGGATGAACAGTGATATTAACTACTTGGCACATGACGTTACCTTCCTGACGCTGTTTTCCAAGGTTATGGCACAATCGCAGGGACTTGATGATCTGTACGAGACGGTCAATAACGGGGAGTGGACCGTTGACGTGTTCAGCACTTACGCAAAGAAGGTGTCCGCGGATCTGGACGGTAGCGGCAAGTATGACGAGAATGACGCCTACGGTCTGATCGGTACGTCCACGATGGGATACGCGATGTTCTACGGCTCCGAGATGCGTTACGTTGCTTGCGATGAGGATGGTGAGCCTTACATTGCCATGACCGATACCGACCTTCTTAAGGCATCGGACCTTCTGGACAAGGTGCTGGATCTGCTTTACAGCGGTCATAGCTCCTATATCGTAGCGCCCGGCAAGGAGCAGGATGCTCTGCGTATGTTCATCAATAATCAGGGTCTGTTTTACCTCGAATGCGCAGGTTACATCAACAGCTTGCGTAATATGTCGGATGATTTCGGCGTGCTGCCGCTGCCTAAGTACAGCAATGAGCAGGAGAGATACGCAACCTACGTCAACCCCGTATCCTCCACCATGGTCGTGCCTGTCGGACCCAAGAATTATGATGATCTGAGCAAGGCGATCGAAACCATGGCTATTCTGTCCTCTGAGTCGGTCATTCCGACCTATTATGAGCTGGTTCTCAAGCGCAAAACCGTACGTGACGAGGAATCTGCCCAGATGCTGGACATCATTTTCTCAAACCGTATCTATGACCTCGCCTGCTTCTATGAGCAGATCGGTCTGATGCACCTTTTCCAGGGCGCGATCAATGGAAGAACCAATTCCTTCTCCTCCAAATACAGCTCTGCTACCAAGAAGGCAGAAAAGGAGCTGATTAGGATTGTCAAGAGAATTGAAGATATTGAGTAATCCGAAACTCAAAATTACCTGAAAATACAAATTACGGAGGAAATATTCATGAAAAACAAATTGTTATGTATGCTGCTTGCAGCACTGATGTTGGTCAGCCTTTTTGCCGCATGTGCAGATAAGGGTGAGGGGGAGCAATCCACCGCGTCCGCCGAGACGGAAGAGGGCAACGTATACGATCAGGCCCTTTCACAGATTTCCGCTGATTGGGGCGAAGAAGATTTTTGCGTGCTGGGCAGAAATGACGCCGCAAATTCAGTTACTGAGATCCATCGCGAGGAAACCAGCACCGATCCGCTTGAGGATGCGGTATATCGCCGTAATATGGCACTTTCCGAGATGTGTAATCTTAACTATCTGACCTCCCTTGTGGGAACGGAGGAAGTGACAAACAAGATCTCCAACGATATCAGATCCGGCTCGAACGAATACGCCATTGCAATGCCCAACATGGTGCATGCGGGTAATATGGCAACGCAGAATATGCTTGTGGATTTCAAGGATATGGCACATATCGATCTGGATGCGGATTGGTGGGATCAGGGAACTGCCGCTATGAACGTGGCGGGCAAGAACTTCTGGATGAACAGCGATATCAACTTCTTGGCGCACGACGTGACCTTCCTGACGCTTTTCTCCAAGGTCATGGCGGAAAAGCAGGGCATTGAAAGCCTGTATGAGACGGTTGAAAACCACGAATGGACGCTGGACGTATTTGCAGCCTATATCAAAAAGGTATCTGCAGATCTGGACGGTAACGGCAAGTACGACGAGGCAGACTCCTACGGCTTGATCGGCACGAGTACGATGGGCTACAATATGTTCTATGCATCCAACCTCAAGTTCGTGGGCTGTGATGCGGAGGGCGAGCCTTATCTGGCTCTGACGGACTCCGATCTGCTCAAGGCAACCGACCTGCTTGAAAAGCTGCTGGACATGCTGTACACGGGCAACAGCACCTATATCGTGGCTGCGGGTAAAGAGAAAAATGCAATGAACATGTTCTCCAACAACCAGGGACTTTTCTACGTGGAGTGCGCAAGCTATATCGTCAATCTGCGTAATATGTCGGACGATTTCGGCGTGCTGCCCCTGCCCAAGTATAACGAGGCACAGGAAAACTATTCCACCTACGTGCACGGCATTTCCTCCACCATGGTTATCCCGCAGGGTAGCAAGAACTTTGAAGAGATGAGCAAGGTCATTGAAACCATGGCGATTTTGTCGGGTAAGATGGTCAAGCCCACCTACTATGATCTGGTGCTCAAGAGAAAGACCGTGCGCGACGAGGACTCCGCAGGTATGCTGGATATCATCTTCTCCAACCGCACCTACGACCTTGCAAGCTACTATGATAAGATCGGTCTGATGCACGTATTCCAGAACGCAGTTGACAGCAAGAACCCCTCTTTTGCTTCCAATTACACCAAGGCTGCCTCCAAGGCGGAGAGAGAGCTCAGAAAGATCGTAGGCAAGCTGGAGGATACCAATTAAGCGCAAGAACTAACGAATAAGGAGAGACATCATGGATTTTTGGTGCGAGCCGTCAGCAAAGCGGGTGTTTAAGCATACCCGCAAGCAAAAAAAGGACTGTGCAAGGCTGTATTTGCACACGGCAAAGAATATGTACGTCAGCGGACAGCTGCTTTTGCGTGATGTCGAAGCTGCGTTTGACGTGACCGACGTGACCGTTTGCGGTGTGCCAGAGGGCGTTACTGCCGAGGTTTGCGTGCAGGATTACGCCGTATTCAACGACGGGCTGCCTTATCCCGATATTCAAAAGCCGGGCAAGAGCGTGCAAGTGCCTGCCAATACCACGCAAGGTATCTGGTTGCATCTGTGGGTAAGCGAGACTGCTGCCGAGGGCAAGACCAATATCACTTGCACGGTCAAGACCACAAGGGGCGATTTTGAAGCCTGCGTGATGCTGCGCGTCTATCCCGTTGCCATTCCCGAGCCTGCAAATTCCGCATTCGGGCATGAGTATTTCTTCTGTGATACGGGCTATTTCCCGCCCAAGGGCGGCAAGTGGAATACTCCTGTCACGCCGTTTTACGATACCTATCGCTACTCGGATGCTTGGTGGGAGCTGATGGCGAATTACGCACGCGCCATGAAGGTGCTGCGCGTCAACAGCCTGAATATTACCCCCATCGATTTTCTGATCGACGCGGGCTCGCATCGCGTCAGCGCAACCGAGTGGCACTTCGACTATACGCTGCTTGACCGCTTTATTGAGCTGTTTTTGCAGGAAGGCAGCTTCCGCTACCTGACCATGTGCGCGCAGATCGCGCCCGTTTTCGGCAACACCGTGACTTGCTTTGACGAGCAGGGAAAGATCGTACGCTTTGAGATCGGTACGCCGGACGCAGAGCAATGGGCAAGAAATTTCTGGGGCGGTATTTACAAGCACTTTAGCGAGAAGGGTTGGCTTTCCATGCTGGTGCTGCGCCTGCAGGATGAGCCGCACCTGCCCGATTATTGGAAATGGGCAAGAAAGATTGCTGCCGAGGTTTGTCCCGGCGTGCCGTGCGGTGAGCCGCTGGATACGCATGCGATTGCAGTGCAGCTGGCAGGGGAGTGCAATCAGTACGTGCCCAGACTTGAGGTGTATGCGTCCGACCCGTTCTTCTACCGCGAAAGACAAAAGGCAGGGGATACGGTGTGGTGCTACAGCTGCTGCTTCCCCGAGGAGAACTGGTGGCTTAATAAGTTTATCGACCTGCCGCATTCCTACAGCCGTATGATCAAGTGGGCGTGCTACTCACAGGGCATTACCGGCTTTTTGCACTGGGGCTTTAACTACTGGGGCGACAAGACCATTTACGGGATTCAGCCCGCTGCAAGATATAAGGGCGACGGTTACATCGTATATCCCGACGTGGAGCATTTTGACGTGCTGCACTCCAATCGCGGCGTGGCAACACGCGAGGGACTTTACGATTGGGAGCTATTGCACATCCTTGCACAAAAGGACGCTGCGGCGGCAATGGCGATCAGCCTCTCGGTCGCCCGTACGTTTGAAGACTTTACCGACGATGCAGAAAACCTTGACGCAGCGCGCATGAAGCTGCTTGAGGCGATCTGCGAATAAGAAAGGACTATGTTTATGAAACCTGTATGGATCGGATTGATTTCTGCCGCTGTGGTTGCAGTGCAAGGCGTTTTGCTGCTTGCCACCAGCGCAACGGGTGTTTTGGTCGTCGTATCGATCATCAATGCAGTAAGCAGATAAAAAAATATAGGGGTGACGCAGCGCGTCACCCCGTTTCCGCGTAAGGAGCTTGAACATGAAGCAAAGAAATCAAGGAAAATTCTATCTCGCACTTGTGCTGTTTGGTCTCTTGGGACAGATCGCATGGGTGGTCGAGAACATGTACCTCAACGTATTTATCTACAAAATGTTTGCCGCAAGTGCGGGTGATATTCGCCTGATGGTGAGCGCGTCTGCCGTAGCTGCAACGCTGACCACGGTATTTATGGGAGCATTGTCGGATAAGATCGGCAAGCGTCGTTTGTTTATCGCAGGCGGCTACGTGATCTGGGGCATTTCCATTCTGTGCTTTGCCGCTGTGCGTATGGACGTCATCAGCGCAATCGTGCCCATGACCGTGTCTGCCGCTGCCGTAGGCGTTTCGCTGACCGTGGTGCTGGACTGTCTGATGACCTTCTTTGGCTCAACGGCAAACGATGCGGCGTTTAACGCATGGCTGACCGACTCCACCACCGAGAAAAAC
>JAGBXH010000028.1 GCA_017629395.1 Clostridia bacterium
CTTGGGCAAAGCTCTCGGGCACGCACGTGGCAACCTGCTCACAGTTTTGAGCAATAAACGCAAGGCGCGCATCATCATAGCCCTGCGTGCCCACAAGTGCCCTTTCCTGCTTGGCGTGCGCCAGCAATCTTTCTTGCAGCGCGTGCAGCGTGCAGCGCATTGCCTCCAAGAAATCCAAGCCCTGCGCATCCTGTGCGTGTGCTTGCTCGGATTCTGCAATCTGCGCAAGCAGCCCCACGATGCCCACCTGCAAAACGGTGGCAAAATCGGGCGCAAAGTGATCCTTATTCGTGCCAAACCAACGCTCGGGGTATGCCGCTACGATAGCATTCGCTTCTCCGATCTGCTGCTCGGTCAACTCTGCAAACAAGGAGCGCTGGCTGCCCACGATCAAATCGTTTTGATAAATATAAGGTGTCGGCTCAACCAGAAGCGCACAGATACCGTCCGCGCGTCTGCCTGCGGCAGAGGGATGCTTTTCGGCTGCATACCCCTTCGCGCGAAAATAATCGGGACAATACACCCCTGCGGGGCGCATTTGCATTTCTTTTTTCAGTCCTTCTGTCAATGACATGCGTCTTACCTCCCGTTGCGTCTTGCTACACGCTTGTTTTTTTCATTATAACACATTCCCACCGCATTGTCAAACATTTCGCTTTACAAACACAAAGTAATCTGCTATAATAAAAGCACAACGCTACAAGGAGGCAAACGTATGAGCCTTTCCCCATTTTATCTTGCATATGCCGATCTGCGCGCGCGCATAGCCCCCTTTCGTCTGCGTACCGATTTTGAAACGCGCAAGACGGTTGCCAATATTGACGCGCTGTTAAACCGCGCCCGCGAGCTTGACGCAGGGGCAACACCAAGCGCACGCTTTGGCTGGGCTGTGGGGCACACCGTGGATAATTTTATGGAGCGCGCCGAGCGTTATACCGCTGCGCTGGAGAAGGGCGAATCCCCCTTGCGCGGCATGTTCTGCGAGCCGGGCATGAGCTTTATCGACCACTCGTTTATCGAGAAGGACGGCGTCATGCACGTGTTTTACATTCGCGGCTACGTGGGATATGAGTGGGACACCCGCTTTTGCGACACCTTTGGGCACGCGACCTCGACCGACCTTGTGCATTGGGACATTCATCCCCCTTGCCTTTGTACCACGCGCGGCTGCGTGGACAGCTATCAGGTCTGGGCACCCGGTGTAACCGAGAAGGACGGCGTTTACTACATGTACTATACGGGCGTCAACCTTGACGTGGCACAATCCATCTGCCTTGCCACCTCGCGCGATCTTTACACGTGGAAAAAATACGAGGGCAACCCCGTATTGCTGCCCGGTGCGTGGGGCGCGTGGCGGGAGGACGCGTGGTCGGATTGCCGCGATTCCATGGTGTTCCTTGACGATGACGGCACGGCTTACATGTACTACTGCACCGCCAAAAAGACCGAGGACGGCGGCATGCGCACCGCGCTTGGCATTGCATCCTCGCGCGATATGGTGCGCTGGCAGGACGAGGGCGCATACTGCTTTGACATTTGCGACGTGACCTTGGAGTCGCCCTTTGTGCTCAAAAAGGGCGGCAAATATTACCTCTTTTACACCAACTGCGGACACGGCACGTCCTATGCGGTTTCCGACAATCCCATTTCGGGCTGGCAAAGCCTCGGCATGCTGCTTGAGCCAAAAGTCCCTGCGCTCTGCCCTGCCAACGTGCCCTCCTGCGCGGAGGTATTCTGCTACAAGGGCGCATGGTATATCTCCTGCGCCGAGCGTCAGCCGGGCTGCGAGCAGTACCTTGAGATCTTCGAGCTGTATTGGCAAGAGGACGGCACCGTCAAGGTGGGAAAGAGATTAGAATAAAGGAGACAAGATATGTACGAAAAAGAAGAAAAAAGAGAAGTCAAGCGACGCGCAGAGGTGATCAAGGAGCAAAAGCATATGGCGTTGACGAGCGTTTTGCTGGCGGTTGTGCTCCTTGCTATTTTGTACGTGATGCTGTTAACCTTTGGAATCGTCTGCATCGCGTTGGCAGTCACGCAGACCAACGGCATAATCGTGCTGATCCTGCTGTTCTCGTTTATTGCCCTGCTCTGCTTTGCAGGTTGCGTGATTGCAACCTTCTCTCTTGGCAAGGGACTCGGACAATATTTGGCGATACTGTTCGACCGCTATACGTTGGAGCTTGACCGCATTGAGCTTTTGGAGCTCAAGACCGAGGTGGAATGGGTTCACAATACCCTTGGCAAGGGATATCACCGCGAATACGTGACCAACCAGTACGCATATTTTGCTAAGCACGGCAAATTCCGGACCAAGCAGACGCTCTCGCAGGGCGAGGAATGCTACGTGTTTGTCGCGCTGACAAAAAAGCCCCGTATCATTTGCGTGTATCAGGCTGACGAATACTTGATTGTGGAGAGATGACCATGCAAGAAACACCTAAAAAACAAATACGTTTGCGTGATTGGGCAGCAAGATGCCGTAAAGATTACGCCCTACTTGCAGTTTACACAGGCATTCCCTTTGGGGCCATGTCCGTATTTTTCATTCCGCTGGGCATAGGATTTCTTGCCTCTGCTTTTACAGAAAACAACGGTTCGCCTCTGCTGACCATCCTGTTCATTGCAGCAGCCCTGCTGTTTTGGACGATACTGGCAGTAGTGTTCGCGTTCTTTTACAGAAACCTTTCAGCATACCTTGCCCTCAAAAACGGCAATTTCAGATTGGAAACCGATCAGGTGACCAGACGCGTGGCAAAGGAACACACAAGCGGCTCGATTGATCGCAAAACCTCGGTGCATTACGTCGCATATTTCAAGCAGTACGGAAAGCACACGCTGTACTCCGCTCCTTACGCGGATCAAACCTTTTATCTTTTAGTGCTGAACACCAAAAAGCCGCGTATTGTGGACTATTACGACACCGATAAATACGAAATTTTGGAGAGATAACATGTACGAACAGGATAAAAAAGTCATATTAACGCGCGAGGACATCGTGGCGCAGCATCAGCGCGATTTGCTGGTTGAGCTTTTGAAAACCATTGTTGCCGAATGCTTTTTCATTGCCTTTTGCGTGCTTGTCACGTGGAGCACGGTTGCCAAATGGCACAGCCGCATTTGGCTTGGCAGCGCGGTGATGATACTGCTGACGGTGCTGTTTTGGTTTGTGGCGGTACTGGTTGCAAACACCATTGTACAGACCGCCATTCGCTTGATGTATATGAAACAAGGAAAATACACCATTGAAGTTGACCGCGTAGGGCTGTTGAAGCTCAAGACCGAGGAAGAATACCATACAAGCCCCTCGGGGCGCGGCAGCGGCTACACCGAGATCGTGACCAACCAATACGTGTATTTTGAAAAATACGGCATGGTGAAGTCGAATCGCCCCCTTGCAAACGGGCAGGAATGCTACCTCTTAGTGGTGCAGACCAAAAAGCCGCACGTGCGCGGGTTCTGGGAATGTGACATTCATGAAATAAAAGGAGTCTGACTATGAAAAAATACGACATTGCAGCATACGTTTGGCCGTCCTACACAGGTGACGAGCCCCGCTCCCGCATTTTTTGGCCCGAGGGCTATGGTGAATGGCAAACCGTCAAGGCAATGACCGCCCGCTTCCCCGGTCACCAGTGGCCGCGCAAGCCCCGCTGGGGATACGTCAACGAGGCTGACCCCTACGTCATGGAAATGCAGATCGAGGCGGCGGTATCGCACGGCGTCAACGTATTCATTTACGACTGGTACTGGTATGACAACCGCCCGTTCCTTGAAAACTGCCTCAACGACGGTTTCCTCGCGGCGCGCAACAACCACAAAATGAAGTTCTACCTGATGTGGGCAAACCACACCGCCGAGAGCCTGTGGGACAAGCGAACCTCCGAGTGCAAGGTGCCTATCTGGGACGGTGCTGTCAACCGCGAGACCTTTAACGGCATTGTGCACCGCACCATTGAAAAATACTTCTCGCATCCCTCTTACTACAAAATCGACGGCAAGCCTGTCTATATGCTCTTCGACCTTGAAAACCTGGTGCGCGGCTTTGGCGGCGTACAGCAGACCTTGGATGCGATTGAATATTTCCGCGAGGAGACAATCAAGGCGGGATATCCCGGCCTTTGCCTGCACCTGACCATTCGCTCCCGCCAGTACATGCAGCGCATGCTGGATGCCGAGACCGACATTTTCACCTTTATTAACAAGGTGGGCTTTGACGGTGTGACACACTATCAGTTCGTGGACTTTGCCTACATGGGCAGACCCTACCCTGTCATTTTAGAGGACGTCAAGCGCGAGTGGGAGTACATTGACGCAAACATCAACGCGCCCTACTATCCGCAGGTATCGGTTGGTTGGGATGCAACGCCGCGCTTTATCACCAAGGAAATTTACCAGATCTGCACCGAAAACACGCCCGAAAACGTGCAAAAGGGCTTTGAGCTGGCAAAGCAGTACCTTGACGAAAAGCACCCCGACAGACACCCCTTGCTCACGGTCAACAGCTGGAACGAATGGACCGAGAGCAGCTACCTCGAGCCCGACGATCTGTACGGCTACGGATACCTGGAAACCATTAAAAAGGTGTTTTTGGATGAATAATTAGTTATCATAGGCAAGGAGGAGCAAGCCCCTCCCCTACCCGATAAGAGTTTGGCTATTTTCATCCAAAAGATTTTCGCGAGCAAATTATCGTGCGGTAGGGGAGGGGCTTGCTCCTCCCCACCGACACAACAAACATATTCCGCAATAAAAGAAGTCGCCTATGCACCAACAACTGTCATCAAATTCCGCTCCTGCGAGAAATA
>JAGBXH010000208.1 GCA_017629395.1 Clostridia bacterium
GAATTTACCTATACGTTTGATCAGAACAGCAAACGCATTGAAGGCCCTTGTTTGAATATGGCTTATGCAGAATTAACCGAATAATGAAAGCCCGAGGCAACGCCTCGGGCTATATTTTTAGTATTTAAGAGCCGCTTCTGCAGCAGTCAGCGTATTTTGCAGCAGCATCGTGATGGTCATGGGGCCTACGCCACCGGGCACGGGGGTAATCATAGATGCAACCTCGCTTACCGATTCGAAGTCTACGTCACCGCACAGTTTCCCTTCAGCATTACGATTGATACCAACGTCAATGACCACAGCACCCGGCTTGACCATATCTGCAGTTACAAATCCCGCTCTGCCTACTGCAGCAACGAGAATGTCCGCCTGCAGCGTTTGCGCCTTAAGATCCGGCGTACGGCTGTGACAAATGGTCACGGTACCGTTATCATGCAACAGCAGCATTGCCATGGGCTTACCGACAATATTGGAGCGACCGATCACCACGCAATGCTTGCCCGCTGCGCTGATACCGCTGCGTCCAAGCAGCTGCATCACGCCTGCAGGGGTACAAGGCAGTACGTTATAATCGCCGATCATGATCTTACCTACGTTATAAGGATGGAAGGCATCCACGTCCTTTTGTGGCTTGATGCGCAAAAGAATGGTCTGCTCGTCAAGGTGCTCGGGCAACGGCAGCTGCACCAAAATGCCGTGAATGTTCGCTTGCTCATTGAGCCGATCGATCAGCGCAATCACCTGCTCCTGCGTAGACTCTGAAGGCAGCTCGTGCACCTCGGAATAAAAGCCTACCTCAGCGCACGCCTTATGCTTATTGCGCACGTACACGCGCGATGCGGGATCTTCGCCTACGATAATGACCGCAAGCCCCGGAACGGTATGATATGTCTTTTCAAAATCCTTTGTTTTCTCAGCAAGCTCTGCGCGAATTTCACCGGAAATGCGCTTGCCGTCAATGATCGTTGCCATTTTCATCCTCCTTGGTTTGCTTTGTGTCGGTTTTTCCCTCTCTTGCAGCACGCTTGGTTGCAACGCGCTGTGCTTCAATGCGCCTTTGCTCTGCTCTGAAAGCCTTTATATCGGGCACAAAGTTTGGTACAAGAGCGCTTGCAAGCTTTTTCTTACGTGCAAATACGAAGCCGACGACCAATACGGCGACCGACGCAACCAACAGCACCAATCCAAGCATCTGCGAGATGCGGATACCCGTGCCGGGCACAAACAAGCTATCCGTACGCAGTCCCTCGATAAACATTCTGCCAAAGCCATACCATGCAAAATACATCAGCGCGATCTGACCGTTGAACTTTTTCTTCTTGTACAGAATATTGATCAGAATAAACCCAAGTAAATTCCAAAGTGACTCATAAAGGAAGGTTGGCTGTACCTCTACCATGCCGCGATAGCCGTCGCTGTGTGTGGCACCCGATTCAACCGCCATGCGCAACTTATAAAGGATGTTGCTCTCGCTGACGGGATAGGTCTTTTCGGGGCCGAGAAATGCGTAGGTGATCTGTCCGTTGACGATTGGAGAGCCGAACGCCTCACCATTGCAGAAGTTGCCCCATCTGCCGATCGCCTGCGCGATCATCACACCGGGCGCTGCGCTGTCAAGCACGGCAAACACGTTCGCCTTGCGGATCAGCGACATAGCAACAAGACCGATCACTCCGCCTATAATACCGCCGTAAATGCCAAGACCGCCGTTGCGGATATTGATCCAATCCTTGATCGTATTGTATTGCCCCGAATCCAGCGAGGTCAGTACGTAGTAAAGACGCGCGCCGATCACACCGAGAATCACGGTTGCCATCGCAATATCCAAAAGGTTATCCGTGGACACCCATTCGCGCTCAGAGCGATATGCAGTATACAGCACCGCAAGTGCAATGCCGCAGGTGATCAGCAGCGCATACCAGTAGATATCCACGCCAAATACGGAAAAAGCGACGCGATTGATCGCAAATTCACCGATACCCAAGCCCGGAAATGCAATTCTTGTAATTTCACTCATGATCATGCCCTCCTTGATTTTCTTTGTCCTCGGGATAGACGACCGAAAGACACATATATTTTTCGTCAAAGCACTTGTGCAGATATTCGTTGCACAGCTCATAGGTCACGCTTTGCATCACGGACGGATACGCAAGCATTTCGCTGCCGTCATCTGCAAAGGAAAGCAGCATGTTGACGATATTTTCGGGAGAATCAAACTCGGCAACGAAATTGCCGTACTCCACTCTCTTGCAGCGTTCAAAATCCTCTTGGGGTATTCCCTCTTTTTTAAGCTTTTCAATATACGCAAGCACTGCGGCATACACCGCCTCGGGATCGTGTGCCTCTCCCGCCGCCGTGCCCGTTGCAACGCGCTCGTTGATCGAATACCCGTAATACATGCCGTAGGAAATCTGCCCTTGCTCGTAAAGATCGCTGCAAAGCTTTCCCGACATGGAGAAGATCAGCTCAAACAGCAGCGTCATACAAGCGTCCTTGCGGATACGCTCTGCAGGATCGGCAGAAATATCAACGTCCTTCAGACCAATATAAAAAACAGGCTTGGGGACCGGCATATAGCTGACCGCGCGCGTGCTTTGCACGCAAGGCGACTCCTTGAACTGCTTATGCGCAAACTGCATCTGCTTATATTCCGAGGAAAGCTCTGCGTCCACGGCGCAAAGCACCTGTGCGGGTGTAACGTCACCGCAAACGGCAAGGGACATATTGGAGGGCAGATAAAACGTATCCGTGCAGGAGTACAGCAGCTCGGGTGTCACTTGTGCGATAGATTGCTCGCTGCCCGCGATCTCATAACGCACGGTGTGCTGCTTGTACATCGCCTTGATCATCTGCGCGTACGCCCGCTCCCACGGGTGATCCGCCGCGCCTCTGATCTCCTCTGCAATGATCCCACGCTCACGCTCGACCGATTCTTCGGTAAAATACGGATGAGTGACAAAGCGCAACAGCTCACGCAAGCACGCCTTGACGTTGGAGGTCGTGTTAAAAAGGTATGCGGTTCGGTCATAGGAGGTAAACGCATTGCACTCCGCTCCGAGTGCGGAAAAGCGCAGATCGGAGTTGACCCCGTCCGCATTTTCAAACATCTTGTGCTCAAGATAATGCGCCGTGCCAAGCGGCATGGTGCGCGCATTCCCCTGCGCATCAAGATACTCGGCATCCATGGATCCAAGTCCTACCTGCAAAATAGCATACGTGGATGAGCACTTTTTGGGATACACAAAGATTTTCAAGCCGCTTGCATGCAAAATTTCGGTATAACGCTCGCCAAGGCGTGTATTTTTGTGTACCGTCCTTGAAATGATATTATGATTCATCGTCGTCCTCCTCCCCGCCAAGCGTTCCGTTCAAAAAATAAACCATATCGGGCACGACGGCACGGGAAACGCGCATGACGTCCTGCGCGGTAACCGCCTTGACGCGCTCGATGCATTTCTCGGGAGTCAGCGTTGAAGAGTAGAACACCTGCCTGCCAAACCAGTAGCTTTGCAGGGCTGCAGGCGAATCGCTGCACTGGCGCAACGCGTTGATCAGCGATCTTTGCGCCATTTTCAATTCTGCTTTACCGACAGCCTTTTGCTGCAAGCGTGTCAGCTCGGCAAATATTTCTCGCTCTGCAATCTCGCGATTGTCGGGATGAATGCCGCAGGATACGGTCATGATCCCCTTATGTGCCACGGCGGAGGAATAGCAATGATAGCACAGGCTCTTTTTCTCGCGCAAATTCAAGAAAAGTCTTGATACGGAGCTGCCGCCGAACAGCTCGTTGAACACGCTTTGCGCCACGGCATCGGGATGGTCGGGCGTAATTCCCGTATAGAATCCGATCTCCAGCTTTCCCTGCGCCACAGCGAGATCCTCGTTGACGTACTGCACCTGCGTGCGCGGCGATGGGATAGTGGTGTCCTGCATCGGTAGAAGTGATGCGGGCGCATCCAAAAACACGTTCTTTAGCAAGGATGCCACGTATGCGGGATCATCGCTGCCCACGTAAAAGCACTCAATGCGTGCGCTTTGCAGGATGCGCTTCCAATGCTCGGTCAGCATCAGTGGGGTAAAGCCCTGCACCTGCTCTACCTTACCAACCAAAGACGCGCCGTAGGGCTGTCCTTGGAACATGCACTCACGCAAGCGCATGCGTGCATACGATCTCGTATCGTTGATCTGCGCGCGGATATCGTCGCAGGTATTCTCAATCTCGCTTTGCACGGCGTCTGCGCGCAAGAGTCCGTTCTCATCCAAGAGCGGGTGAAACAGCATCTGCTCGATGACACCGATGCCGACCTTGAGCGGGTCGGTCTGCTCGCCGTCGGGCAAATAACGCTTGCCCAGCGTTTCAAGCACAAACCCGATGACCTGCGAGTCACCGAAAAAGGTATTGCGATAGGAAATGGACGCGCCGTACAGCATATCCAGCACCAGGTTGAGTTCCTTGATGGTGGGGTATTGCTCCGTGCCGCGACGCAGCACCGAGAACAGCAGCGTTGTCAGCGGTGATAATTCTTTATCCGCCGGCAGGATCAAGGACACCGAAAGCTGGGCGTTCTTGAAGCGGTCTGTCTGTATCGCGCGCAGATTGACCGCGGGGGTAATTTTATATAAGGTTGGGATCATTTCGTCTCCATATATACAGTACTTCTATATTATCATACACCCAAATTGCAAAAAAAGCAAGACTTTTCCCTATTTTGTCTTGCCTTTTGCGCAAAAATCCGCTATAATAGTATTATAAAAATCATGGAGGTACCTTTTATGCCCTTTATTGACGTTAAAACCAACAAGCAAGTCAGCAAAACCGAGGAAATTGCGCTCAAGCAGGCACTTGGTAAGGCGATTGCCATTCTGCCCGGCAAGAGCGAGAGATGGCTGATGCTGGATATTCATGACGGTAGCCGCATGTATTTTCACGGTGACGACGCACCCTGCGCGATGCTGCAGGTGCAGGTATTCGGTAAGATCAATCCCGAAAAGTGCGAGGAGCTGACTGCCGAGATCTGCCGCATCATGGATAACACCCTGCAGATCGCACCCGAGAACACCTACGTCAAGTACGAGGAGATCTCGCTCTGGGGCTGGAACTCGCAGAATTTCTGATGAACAAGCTGCTACTGGTGGACGGGCATTGCCTGCTCTTTCAGATGTTTTACGGCATGCCGGCGCGCATTATCGGCAAGAACGGCATGCCCATACAAGGCACGCTCGGCTTTGTGGGGGCGATGCGCAAAATACTCGCCCTTGTCCAGCCGACGCACGTAGCGGTCATTTTTGACGGGGAGACGCATAATCCGCGCACTGATCTGGATGCCGATTACAAAGCCAATCGCGAGGATTTTTCGCTTGTTGCACACGAGGACAATCCCTTCTTGCAGCTCCCCGATATCTATCGCGCTTTGGACTACATGGGCATTGCGCACACAGAAACCACCGATTGCGAGACAGACGACGTGCTTGCGGCATACGCCAAAGCCTATGGCGGCGAGTGCGAGGTGATCATTTGCTCGCAGGACAGCGACTTTTTCCAGCTGATTTCGGAATACGTCAGCGTGCTGCGCTATCGCGGAGAGAAAAGCGTGAAGTGTGACGTGGCGTATATGCAGGAAAAGTTTGGCATTCGCCCCGATCAATATGCGTTTTTCAAGTCGCTGACGGGTGACGGATCGGACAACATCAAGGGTATCCCGGGCATCGGCCCCAAGACCGCGGCTGCGCTGGCACATCAATTTGGTACTCCCGAGTCACTGCTACAAAACGCAGACCTGATCAAGCAGCCTAAGCTGCGCGAATCGGTCAGACAAAACGCGGACAGGCTTGCGCTCAACCTCAAGCTGATCACGCTTGACGGCTGTGCGGCGATTCCCTTCTTACCTGAGCAGATGTTGTTTCGCGGTCAGTCATTTACAACAAACGAAGTATTACAGGGTATCGGAATCAAATAGCAAAAGAGCGTTGCCGCACGGCAACGCTCTCATTTTATTCGTATATTCTGTATGTATCGTACAGCGGCATAAACGCATCCGCCTCGGCTTGCCAGCGCTCAAGGATGCTCTCTGCGCTCTCCTGCAAGGTGCGCAGATCGGTGTTTCCGGACGCAAGATCGATATGCCATCTACCACCCGTAGGAGGCGGATTGAATGCAAAATCATTTGGGTACATCCCTTGGATGGTGCGCATCATATGTACGCCAAGATCGACGGGTCTGACCGCCTTTTGATCAAGCACGTGAATATCCACGCCGTAGCAAACGGTATTGGCATACTTGCCGAAAGAAGGTCTGAAGAACGCGGGAGAAAACGCAAGTCCGTCCAAGCCAAGTGCGTTCATGCGTTCTGCAAAATGGACGGGGTTGATATACGGTGCACCGACCGTGGTAAACGGCGTGGTCGTGCCTCTGCCCTCGGAAACGTTTGTACCCGCAAACAAACACGTGCCGTTGTAAACTGTGATGGCATCCATACTCGGCAAATTGGGGCTGGGCTTGATAAAGGGCAAACCCGTTTCGCCAAAGAACATATCGCGCTTCCAGCCGTCAAGTTCAACCACGTGCAACTCGCAACCAAGATGATATTCACCGTTATACAGCCGTGCCAGCTCGCCAAGCGTAAGCCCGTGACGGATGGGTACTTGCGTCAGACCGATGAACGACGCCATTTCGGGCTTTGACACGTTGCCCTGCACCGCACCACCGATAGGATTTGGTCTGTCAAGCACGCAGAGCGCAATTCCCTTTTTCGCGCATGCCTGCATGCAATAAAACAGCGTGGAAGCATACGTAAAATAGCGCGAGCCCACGTCCTGCATGTCAAACACAAGAATATCAATGGGCAGCTCATCGGGCGCATATACGCTTTTTTTCTCGCCCTCATCCTCGGAAAAGACCATATCCTTGAACAAGCTGAAAGAAGCAATGCCCGAAATCGCATCCACACCGTTCTCGACCGCCTCTCCGGGGCCAAGCACGCCGCGGCTGCCGTGCTCAGGCGCATAAAGCGCCTGCACACGGTACACTTCGGTCATTGCCTCTATCGTGCCAAGGTATTGTCGGTTCAAAGCGGACGCACCGCCACAAAGACCGATGCGCTTACCCTCAAGCAAGCGACGGACGTGCGGCTCGCGTATTCTGTCGATTCCCGCCTTTACCATTCTCTACCTCACTTATGATTCAGCTTATCCTCAATCTTATCGGCAGCCTTGTCCAGATAATCGTTCTGCATCATTTCGATCCAGCCCTTATCAACCAGTGCAGCCAGCTTTGCATCCATGGGAATCTGCGCAAGCAGCTCGTAGCCGAACTGATTTGCGATCTC
>JAGBXH010000209.1 GCA_017629395.1 Clostridia bacterium
GGCAACGGACAAACGAGATAAGAGTGAAATATTTCGCCAAAGGCGAAATGTGAAATGTTTGCTTTGCAAACGTGAAATTCGCGCGTTGCGCGAGTGAAATGTTCCGCTGCGCGGAACGTTGCGGTAGAAATTTGCCAAAGGCAAATTTCAATTTCATTGTAATTGGAGTTATCTATGAAAAAAGTTGGATTTATAGGTGCGGGCAACATGGGCGGAGCGTTGGCACTCGCCGCCTCCAAGACCGATTGCGCGCTGTACGTTACCGACCTTGATACAGAAAAAGCAGCCGCACTCTGTGCGCGCACGGGGGCGACGCAGACCGACAACAACACCGTTTGCGCTGCCTGCGACCTTATTTTCTTGGGCGTAAAGCCCCAGATGCTTGCCACGGTGGCAGCAGAGCTTTCCCCCATGCTGCAAAGCCGCACCACGCCCTACTGCCTTGTCAGTATGTGCGCGGGCGTAACGCTTGCCAGACTTGGGGAGCTGTTCGGCGATGCACCCGTCATTCGCATCATGCCCAACACCCCCGTTGCCGTGGGGCAAGGCATGATTCTGTATTGCTATAATGCTCTGACCACCAAGGAACAGACCGACGCATTCCTGTACGCCATGGCGCACGCAGGCAGGCTGGAGCTTTTGGACGAGAATTTGTTCGACGCGGGCACGTCGGTATCCGGCTGCGGCCCTGCCTTTGCCTATCTGTTTGCAGACGCGCTTGCCAAGGGCGGCGAGGATTGCGGACTTTCCTACGAGCAAGCCACCGCACTCGCCTCGCAAATGCTGCTGGGCGCGGCACTTATGCTGCAAGAGGACGGCAGATCGCCCGACGCGCTGCGCGAAGCGGTGTGCTCCAAGGGGGGCTCTACCATTGAGGGCGTGAAGGTCATGTGGGAAAAGGATCTTGCAGGCATCGTACGCGACGCAGTCAAGGCATCCTACAAACGAAATCAGGAACTCGGAAAATCATAAAACCAGGAGGACATCATGATTAAAACAGCACTCGTTTCCGGCATGGAAAAATGCTTCCCCGATCAGCAGATCGAGGATTTTGCGCCCCTGACGGCACTTTCGGTACTCAAAAACGAGCGTTTCTCGGTGCAGCTGCTGCACAAGAGCGAGCCCGATCACGCAGGCCGCGCCATCGTGCGCATTGACGGCGAGCTTGCCAAATATGCCACCGTGCGCAACGTCAAGTGCATTCCCGTAGATATTGCCATTTTCCCCGGCATTGATACAAGCAACTACCTGCGCACAGAGCCCGGTCTTTACCCCGATCTGCTGCAGCCCTTGCACTACGGCGGCGCGATCTCGATTATGAAGGATCAGACCCAGAGCGCTTGGATCGAATTTGACCTTGACGGCACGGCTGACGCGGGCACTTACCCCATGACAATCACCCTTGTTGACGGACTTGGCAACGAGGTGGCAAAGGAATGCTTTGCGGTCACCGTGATCAACGCAATGCTGCCCGCGCAGGAAATGCGCGTGACGCAATGGTTCCATACGGATTGCCTTGCCAACTACTACAACGTGCCCGCATGGAGCGAGGAGCACTGGAGAA
>JAGBXH010000210.1 GCA_017629395.1 Clostridia bacterium
AGTTGCCCTTGTATCTGTTGCCAAATACGCGCACGTTCTTGACGGGGGAGTAGTCGTCGTCCTCGCTGTTATCAAAGGGAACTTTTCCATTATAGGGATTATCGGGCCACGTGCCCACGGGGTTGACGCAGACGAGGTAGTTATCGTAAGCGGTCACGTCGCTGATCTCCTCCAGCTCCTGATTGGGATCGTTCGTACCCCACGTAATGAACGCCAAAGCCTTGCCACCGCCCGAATTGATATAGGAATGTGCGGCGGTGATGTGGCGGCAGGAGTTGTCCTCGCCCATCATGTTGGTCCACCACAGAATGCCGCGCGGGTCAAAGTAGTGGCAGGACATGACCACGCCGTCGTCGTTGGACTGCAAGAAGCAGCGGTTGACGAATACGTGCTGCGCCCCCGCCACGCCAAAGCCGTCACCGCTGACGCACTTGACCTCGTGCAGGCGCAGGTTGGCAAGATACACGTAGCGCGAGTGATTGTATTCGGTATGGTAGTTGTTGGAGCGGATGATCTCAAAATCGCGGCACTCGCAATACTCCACATGGAAAAATCCGATGGGAATGACGTGAATGCGGTCGGGGCAGCCCGAAGCATAGCCCGGCATATCCACGCCCTCCTCGCTTCCCGTGTCCATCATGCGGACAGAGCCCTTGCCCGTGATCTTGATATGGTGCAGGTTTGCCCCCTGAATGAGCGGCAGATTGCACACGTGCAGGCAATGCGTCCAGTTGATGCCGGGAATCACGCCGTCATGGCCGTAGGTGACCTCGTAATCGTAGTCGCAGGGCAGCTGGGATTGCCACAGCACTGCACCGTCGCCAAAGTGCAGATCGACGTTCGAGCGCATGAGCAGGGAGGTGGCGATATAGCGGCGACCGTAAAAATCATCCGAGCCCGGCAGCAGCACGCGCCCGCCGCCCGCAGCGGCTACGCGGTCAATTGCGTCCTGAATGGCAACCGTGTCGTCGTGCACCGCGTCACCGTATGCACCGCAATCCAGTACGGAAAGCGTGTAGTCAGGCAGGTCAAAGGCGTAGGGGTTCTGATCGAAATCCTCGTAGTTTTCAATATAAAAACGCTCGCACAGGCAAAGCGGCTTGCATCCCTCTGCCTCGGCAAAGGCGATGAACTGATAGGGCAAGAGCGAGGTGCATTCGTCATAAAGCGCAATACCGTCCAAGGCAAATTCCGCCGTCAAAGGGCACTCTCCCACAAGACGCTTGCCCGCGGTGCTTTCAATGCCCGCAGCCGTCGGGGCATTTGCCATGGTGGTGGCGTAGATGCAGATGCTGCCGCCCGCATAATCGCCCAGCTTTGCTACGTCTACCTTGCCGCATACCTTGATCGTTTTTGCCTCTGGGTCAGCCGTGCAGGAGGTAATCGCGCCTGCATAGTCGATCAGCGGCTTTTCCTGTTCAAAGCTGTAGCGGTGAATGATAATCTCACCCTCACCCTCGGCACACAGCGTAAACTGCAAAAGGCGTCCGTCACAAGAGGGCGTATCGGAGAGATTGAAGTAGTAGGCGTGGGGCTGATCATCATCGGCAAGCCGGAGGGTCTTGCCATGATTATAGTCATGCAGCGAGGTCTTGTAGCGCAGCGTCGCAGTCTTCGCGGTGGATTTGTTGGTCAGTACCATAAATACGGTGTTGCGGCGCGGCATGAGCATGTTATAAGGCGTGCCCGCACGATTCGGGAACAGGGGAGAGGTCAGCTCCGCTTGCCCTTGCAGCGCAAGCACCATTTCTCCGTCGTGGTCTCTCAGCGCACCACCCGTGACCTTGTAAAAGTGGGATTGTCCGCCCACCGTGCCAAGATTGTCAAGCGCGTAGCCGTAGTGCAGCGTGACTTTCACCTCGTCCTTTTGCCATATCGGATCGTAAGGAATTGCCTCCAACGTCATGCGCACGGGCACAAAGTCCATCCCGAGCGTAGAGAACAGACGCGCCGTCTCGGTCATGTAGCAAACAGAGCAAAAGGACTGTCCCTCCTTGCCCCAAAGCGTCACGCGGCAAAGCATCCCCTCGCCACTTGATTGCGCAATTATAAAGCCCGAAACCTCGGCAAAGCGCGCGCCCTGCGCGTCCGTCAGGGCGATTTCCAACGGTTCTGCACCGTTTTTCAGCGTCCACGTGCCGATCTTTTCGGCTTGCTCAAAGATAAAGCGACCCTGCACGTGGTTTTGCGAAAGCGTCCAAGCATCCTTGAACGAATAATCGGTCTGGCGGATCTTTTCGTAGGTATATTTGTCTTTGACAAGGTAGCGTGACATAGCTGTCTCCTTCCGCGTTTTGATTGATTTAAGTATAGCATACAAAGCAGGGGGTGTCAATGGTGCGGGCGGAATTTTTCAAACTCCAAAATCCGTGCAAAAACCTTGATATCCATTGACACGCGCGCAAAGCTGTGGTATAATAAATAATTACAGAAAAGCAAGAAACGGGGTGATTTGATGAGCGCAAATAAGCGAAAAGACGAGCTGGACGCGTTTTGGGATATCGATGGTCTGCTGCCCGTCAAGCGCGCCGCCGTGCAGCGCAAGGCAGGGGCAACGGATGCCGTTGAGGTGCAATTTGAGCGCGCCAAGCCGCAGCCCGAAAACGCACAAGCCAAGCTGACCAAAACCGCACCCACCCGTCCCGTAGGGGCGAATCACGATTCGCCCGCACGCGCATCCACCCGTCCTGTAGGGGCGAATCACGATTCGCCCGCACGCGCACCCGCCCGTCCCGTAGGGGCGAATCACGATTCGCCCGCACCCGAAAAGATCTACGAAATGCAGAGCGGACTTGTGCACCGCGTGTGCATCTACCCTTGGAAATCGGGGTACACCTATTACGAAAAATTCTGTCGCGACGGTGAATATCTGCGCCGCATCAAGGGCAAGGAAGCACCGCACGTGGGCTTTTTCTCCTATATGCCGCAGTACGGACAAATGACCAAGGCGCAGCTTGCCTACTATTTGTGGTGGCGTGAGAATATTATAGAGCACGGCATCTATCTGCCTGCGGATTACAGCTATATCCTACTCAATATTTACGAGCTGATCAATCTGCCCGACGATAATCCCCTCAAGGTGCGTGACGCGCTGTGCAGGCTTTGGGTGGCGTATAAAAAGGATACACCGCGCCTGGACCGCTATTTTGCCGAGTGGATCTGCGACTATTGCTTGCTGCACGGCTTACCTGCGCCCGTGGAGCAGTTAGCCCCCATTTGGGATGACGTGTTGGCGGCTGCAACGCTCAAGGAATTTTATCTGGATGCAGGTGACGGGCGTACCGCCTCCTACGTGCGCGCGCTTTTGGCGTACTGCTGCCAGTACGACTACCGTAAGAGTAAGTTTGCCACGGGGGAGAGCAAGGAAACGTATGATCGTATTATCCCCGGCGTGCTGACTCACCTACTTGAAATGAACGGTGAAGGAGCGAAGCTGCTGCGCGGCAAGGGGGGCATGCAGGATACCGTAATCAGCCGTGATTCTTACGTCGCAGCCCTTTGCTCGCACCGTATCAAAAAGCGCAGTGAGGTGCAGTATTGCTCGGTGTCGCGCTCGCATGAGCTGCGCATGGCGGTTACCGATATGGTTAAATATACCGAAAACCGCATCCGTGCCCACATGGGCGTCAAATCGCGCCTGGGCGTGGGAACGCTGAGTGACGCGGTCAAGCGCGAGATGGACGTATATCTCGATACCGTCGTGCCGCGCATCAAAAATCCCGAACGCGAGCAGGCAGAGGAGTATGAGCGGCTGTATGACCTGCCCAAAACAGAACTCAATCTTGCGCATTCTGCCGAGATCGAGCAGGCATCTTGGGAGACGACCAAGCGTCTTGTGGAGGCGTTTGAGGACGTCGCCGACGATGTGTCCGCTGTAACCATGACCACTCCCGTAGGGGCGAATCACGATTCGCCCGCACCCATGACCACCCCCGTAGGGGTGAATCACGATTCGCCCGCACCCATGACCACCCCCGTAGAGGCGAATCACGATTCGCCCGCGGCTTTTGATACTTCCGAAACGGCAAATCACGATTTGCCGTTGCAAAGCACCGCCGTTCCTGACGACGCACTTGCCGCTGCACTTGCTGACTACTTGCCCTTTATCCGCGCGGCAGCAGGCTGTGATGCGGGTGCGCAAATGGCATTTTGCCGCAGCATGGGCAAAATGATCGATGCCGTGGCGGATGAGATCAACGGCATTGCCGCCGACGTGTTCGGTGACGTGATATTGGAAGAGGACGGCAGCGGATATGCCGTGATTGAAGATTATAAAGAGCAGCTACAGTACCTTTGGAGGAAATAAATATGGAGCAAAAAATACAACAAATACCAAGACGCGTGCTCGGCGAACTGCTTGCATCGGTTTCCGCGGGCGTTGTGCCGCGTTCGGGTGCGCCCTATATTGCCATCGGCAGGCAGGATGAAATCGCCGCGCTCTTGTCCGATTTGGAGCAGGTCAACGAGGGCGGTGCGGGCATGCGCTTTTTGGTGGGCAGATACGGCAGCGGTAAAAGCTTTTTAATGCAGCTCATTCGCGGCTATGCGCTGGAGCGTGACTTTATTACGGCAGACTGTGACCTCTCACCCGAGCGCAGATTGTACGGTACGGGCGGCAGCGGCGTGGCTACCTACCGCGAGCTGATGAAAAACCTTGCCTCCAAGGCATCGCCCGACGGAGGAGCTTTGCCCAAGATCATCGCAAGATGGATCGCTTCCTTGCAGGCGGAGCTGGTTGCAGAGGGCTCTTCGCCCGATTCCGCTACCTTTGAAGCCGCACTCAACGCGCGCGTGATGCACAAGCTTGCAGGGGTGGAATTTCTGGTGGGCGGCTTTGATTTTGCCCGCGTTATCACGGCATACTATCGCGCCTATATGCGCGGAGGCGAGGACGACCGAGAGATCATGAGCGCATGCCTGCGCTGGCTGCGCGGTGAGTTTTCCACCAAGACCGAGGCGAAGGGCGCGCTGGGCTTTTCGGTTTCCATCATCATAGACGACGATAACTGGTATGATTTTCTCAAGCTTTGGGCGTCCTTGGTACGCATGATGGGCTATCGCGGCTTGGTCGTGTTTATCGACGAGTGCGTCAACCTGTATAAGATCGTGCACCGCGTCAGCCGTGAGAATAACTATGAAAAACTCCTTTCCATGTTTAATGATACGCTGCAAGGGCGTGCACCCGGGCTTGAGATCGTGTTTGGCGGTACTCCCCAGTTTTTGGAGGACACACGTCGCGGACTGTTTTCCTATG
>JAGBXH010000211.1 GCA_017629395.1 Clostridia bacterium
CTCCTCGCCAAGCTTTTGATCTAATTTTTGCGCGTATTCCTCGTCCGAGAGAATGCGCGTTTTGCACGTGCCGCCCTTGCTTTCGATGATTTCGGGAATGCGGTCACGCACGAGTTTATTGTAAATCATGGGGATTCCTCCGTGCTTTTTTCTTTCATTATACCACGCGCGCGTGCAAAACGCAAGAATTTTCGGTGCAGGTCTTGCGCAACATCGGGATTTGTGGTAAAATGTACGTGGTTACGTACAACATGCAAGAAAAAGGAGGTGCACGCATGATCTTGATGGTTTGTATAGACGACCGCGGCGGCATGATGTTCAATCATCGCAGGCAGAGCCGCGACCGCGTGCTTTGCGCGCGTATGCTGGAGATTGCAAAAGACTCACGCTTGCACGTCACGCCTTATACGCAAAAAATATTTGATCCCGCCGCCCCTTTGCGCGTCAGCGATGCGCCTTGGCTGGCGGCTGCCGAGGGGGAATACTACTTTGCCGAGGACGGTGAGATTCCCATGGAGCGCGTGGAAAAGGTCTACCTGTACCGCTGGAACAGAGCGTACCCCGGTGACAGATATTTTGAAGCCGATCTCGCCGCGCTTGGGTTTGTGCTGACGCGCAGCGAGGATTTTGCAGGCTCGTCGCACGACCAAATGACCGAGGAAATTTACGTAAGGGAGAGTTGATAGATGTTTGATTTGAAGAAATTGTTTGGGAAAGCTACGCTGACGCGCGCGCTTGCCGCGTTGCTGTTGGCATTGGTGCTGTGCATTTCTGCCTGCGACGGGCAGGGAAGCGGTGTAGTTGACACCACCGCTGCCGATACGTCAGCCCCCACCGAGCAGCAGACGACGGTAACCGAGCCGGATACCGATGCCCCTACCGAGCAGCCTACCGAAGAGCCTACCGAAGAGCCTACCGAGCAGCCAACCGAAGAACCTACCGAGGGCACGACCGAGGGCACGACCGAAGCACCTACGACCGAGCCCGTAGGGTCGATTCACGAATCGACCGCGCCCGAACCCGAAACAGAAGAGCCCGCACCCGATATTGATCTTTCGGATCTCCCTGCCTACAGCGGCAAGGATTACGTTGCGCTCAACAACAATATTCCGTGGTTTACCGCAAGCGAAAAGATCACCGAGTCGTATGAAACCTACAGCGATCTGGATGCGCTGGGCAGATGCACGCAGGTTATGGCGTGCTGCGGCAGGGATCTCATGCCCACGGGAGACAGAGGCAACATCAGCAGCATCAAGCCCACGGGCTGGGTGCAGGCGCAGTACAGCATCGTCAACGGTGGCAATCTCTATAACCGCTGCCATCTGATCGGCTGGCAGATCACGGGCGAGGATGCAAATGCACGCAATTTGCTGACCGGCACGCGTTATTTCAACGAGAATATGATTCCGTTTGAAAATATGATCGCCGACTATATCAAGGAAACGGGCAACCACGTGATGTATCGCGTCACGCCCGTGTTTACGGGAGACAACCTGTTGGCGGACGGTATTGTGATGGAGGCTTGGTCGGTGGAGGACGGGGGCGAGGGCGTTTGCTTCTGCGTGTTTATGTATAACGTGCAGCCCGGTGTGGTGCTGGATTATGCAACGGGTGAGAGCTATCTGGAGGC
>JAGBXH010000212.1 GCA_017629395.1 Clostridia bacterium
AGGTCGCTTTGACATGCGGCTTTCGCAAAACCCAGCGTGCCGAGATACGCGGTGATGCTTGCCGCATTGTCGCCCGTTGCCGCGCCAGCAATGCCCGCGAAAAGGGAAATTTGTGCGCGGTCAATGCCTTTGGTTACTTGGTCAATGCCATCGCCAAGCAGGGCACAGGTCGCGTCAAGCCCGATATCGTTGGGATTGGACGCGCCCAGCGTCAGCGCTGCGATCTCATTGCCGCACGCATCGACCAAGGCAAACGCAGTTTTTGTGCCGCCGCCGTCAATGCCCAAATAGTATAGTATTTCGTTGTTCATATTGTCAGCAATCGTAAGCCAGCTCCATGGCACGCGTCAACGCACGCGCCTCGTCCATACCGCAGCCGTCAAGCACGTTGCCCGTGACGAATTGCTCAATGGGCAAGGGCAGGGACTCGGGCAGCTCGACTTCAACGATCTTGCCCGCAGTTGCCTGCGTGCATTTGACCACGCGGTCGCGCTCCATGAAAACGTATCCCTTGTCGCCGTGCACCTCGAAAATCACGGGGGAGCAGCAGGATACAAAGCCGGTTTCGTTGACCGCGATCGCACCGCCCTCGTAGGTCATAACCGTTACCGCGTTGTCTTCCACACCATCGGTGTTTTTGGCTGCCGCACCGGGATTGCGGTTGCAAAGCGTAAAGGCGGACTTTGCCGTGATGGGCTCACCTAAGATCCAATGCGCTAAGTACATGCCGTGCGCACCGAGGTCGATCATCGCACCGCCGCCGCATTGCTCTCGATTGTAAAAGTGCGCAGGCAGCCAGTCGTTGCTGCTGCCCGAATGGCAGTTGCGGAAGCGCAGGTAGTTGATATTGCCCAGCTCGCCGCTCTCGCATACGGATTTGACCGCGCGGCGGGAGGGGAGATATTTCTGAAACAGAGAAATGACGAATTGCACACCGTTTGTCTTGACCGCCTCTTGCACGCGCGCGCAGTCCGCATCGGTCAGCGCAAGTACCTTTTCGGTAAAGATGTGCTTGCCCGCGTTCGCAATCGCCACCATGTCGTCGGCGTGGGTATTGGTTGCGGAGCAAACGATCACACCCTCGGCGTCACTTGCAAGCAGTTCTTTTGCTGTGGCAAAGCGCGGCAGCGCAAATTGCGCGGCAAAGGCAGCGGCAAGCGCGTCGTCGGGCTCGTAAAAGCCGACCACCTCGCCAAATTTCTGTGCGGTTCTCGTATATTCGGGCGCGTGTACGTGCCAAACACCCCAAATTGCTGTTTTCATACCTGTACCTCCAGCATTTTTTCTTTTATTATAGCACGGATCAAAAGGGATTGCAATATTATGCACGAACAATATGGGGAAGTTTTTCGGCTTGCCCAAGGATGTGCATCCCTCTATGGGTCATCCCGAGCGATACACATCCTTACGGACGCGCGAATAGGCACGACCCTGTAGGGGCGACCATTGGTCGTCCCAAGCAAACCCATTCGAAAAACCGCTCGGATGAAAGCAATCAAAATCGTTCGGTGGGTCGACCAATGGTCGCCCCTACAGGTATATCACCCGCGCATGCCCGTTGCCGTTCGCGCATCCACGGGAGCGTTTCGGGGCGGGTAAGCAACGCCATCCTCCGTAGGGCTGGGCTTTATGTCCTGCCGCGGCAAGGGCTTCTATCATTTTACGATCAACCGCAATCCCACGAATACATCACATCCGAAAAATCCTTGTTGCGCAATTTTTCCGAGGGGATAAAGAACTGGCAGCCGCCCTCGTCACCGAACATGATCAGCTCACGCTCGCGACCCTGCTCGTCGGGAGCGGTGTGGCTGACGATCTGGAGCAGCAGGGTGTCGTATTTCTGCAGTGCGGGCTCGTCGTCGCGCGGGTCAAACTGCTCAAAACAGGGGTAACCGCCTATGCGGTGACCTGCGTAGGCGTTTTGCTCGGTCAAGTAATCATTTTCCTCGTCACTCAATTCTCCCAAGTCTTCCGTCAGACCTGCTTTGAGCAATGCAGCATTGACGCATTCCTCAAAGCGGTAATCGGTAGCGCGGACAGAGCCCACGGCAGGCGTCAGACGCACGGGCAGGGCGTGCTGAACGGGGAAGGAGCCGCTGACGGTGGGATCGTCGCGCAAGGTGCCGTCAAACGCGCTCTCGTCCTCATCGTACAGCACGCGAAAGTCGGTCTGCTCGGTGGGGTGATCGAAATCCGCACCGTACACGTCGTTGTCGGCTACGTAAAAGCGCAGCACACCGCGTGCGGGGAAATCGGGCACACCGCGCACCTCGGAGCACCAAATGGCTGCAAGCAGCTTCATGGGCGCGCCCTTGCTGTCAAGCGGCACGTTTTTGTCAATGGGTGCACCGCCAATGCGGGAGCGGTTGCCGTCGTCGGGGGCGGGGAGGCGAATTTCCACCATGGGCAGAGCGGTGTCACGCTGCAAATGCCCGTTCGCGCGCACTACCTCCTCGCGCACCTCGTTTGCGGTGGTAAAGGTGATCTCGCCTGTTTGCAGTCCGTTCAGAACAGAACGCAGCGCGTCGGCGCGTTCCCCGTGCAAAACGGCGCTGTCAAAGTATTTTTTGCTCTGCTCCTTGTCGCCCATGGCGTAAAAGGCGACGCACAGCGCAGCCTCCGCCTGGTACATGTCCGACTTGATCGAGATCGCGTGCAAGGCGGGTTGTACCACCTTTTGCCAGTTGGCGGCAGACAGGTGCGCAATGGCTAAGTTATTCCAGGCAAAGGGGTTGCTTTGGTCGTGCTTGATGGCGTTTTCGTAGCACGTAATAGCTCTGTCGTTGTTACCCTGCTTTTTGTAAAGCAAGCCGAGGTTGGACCATGCGGTCGAATGCGTGGGGGAGTATTTGACCAGCTCCTCGTAGGTGGCAATGGCGTCGTCCGCGCAGCCTGCGTCGGTGTAGGTCAATGCCAAGAACAGCAGCACGGCATTGTAGTCGTCCTGCGTGCGGCACTCGCGGCGCAAAGCCTGCAGCCTTGCTGCTGCTCCGTTGAATTTGTCGCGGTTGTAGCGTTCAATCGCGGTCAGCAGCGCACGCTTTTGTCTTTTTTGATCGGGTGCGGAGAAGGCAGAGCCAATCTCCTTTGCAAAGGATTTTTCATATTGACGCAGCGAGGGGCCGCCCGTTTTGCCGATCAGC
>JAGBXH010000213.1 GCA_017629395.1 Clostridia bacterium
CTCACAAGCTCGCTGCGGTCCCCCCCACCTCGGAGAGGGGGGCTTTTGCGCGCGTCCGTCTCGCTTGTTTGCCCTTTTCAATTTTACAGAATGAACAAAGTAAAAGAGGGACCGGAATAGTCCCTCTTTTAAGATATGCGTTGATCAACCAAACACCAGCATGGAAAAATACGTCACGGTCAAGGAACCGTTGTTGTATTTGATGCCGCATAGGCGCGCAAGCGCCCCTACGTCAATGCCGCACGCCTCCATGGAGCGGTGCGCACGCGTGGGGAAACGGCAGGGGGCTTCGGGGTAGGTGCAGGTCTTGCAAAGCGTGCAGCCGCCTGCGCCGTAGAGCAGGCAAGGAATATCACGCGCCTCCAGCAGATCACAAAGCGTGCGGTTGAACGTTTTGTGGTCTTCGGCAGCCTTTTGCATGCCCTCAATGTCAAAGTCGTCCTCCAAGACGTGCTTTGTGGTAAAGATCAGCGCGTGCGCGTGCGCGTAGCATTCGTCACGCAGCGTCTGCCAATCGCCCACACCGGGCGGGCACGCCCAGCTCTTGCCGTACATGCCGCAGCGGTTGGCGGCACACATGCTTCGCACGCCCTCGGAAAAGGGAATGGTGCGCGGAGATACCCACGCAAGCTCGTGTACGGCGCAGGGCAGGGACGGATCGGATAACAGCTGTTCTATCAATTCTTTTTGCATATCAATTCTCCCAATTATATGATGTCGTCCGGAAACATCATGTGCTCCATAAACGCTTCGTTCCAAGCGGAGTCTGTGCTAAGCTCCAGCGTGTGGGTGCGCGTTGCTTCTGCTTGCATGCGGTCAATCGCATCAGGGTTGAGCAATGCACGCACGCAACCGCCCAAAGCGGCGTTGCCAACGCTTTCTGTGCGCGACATGAATGCCGCGGGCAACAGCCCGATGCGCACGGCAGAGGATACGTTTATATAGTAGCCAAGTCCGCCCGCAAGATAAACGCGGTCAAGCGCATCGGGGGAAACTCCCGCGCGCAGGCAAAGCGTTTCCACACTTGCGCGAATGGCACTTTTGCAAAGCTGCAGCGCGCGGATATCGGCTTGCGTCAGGCAGAGCGGTGTGCCGTCCTGCGTCGTGGCAAAAGCAAAGCTGTCACCGTGCTCCAAAGCGCCCGTTTCGTCCATCAGCCCGGCGGTGTAAAGGCAGGAGATCAGATCGACAAGACCGCTGCCGCAAATGCCTTGTGCAGGTGCGTTTCCAACCGTGGAGCAGATGGGGGTGTTGCCTTGCAGCCTCACGGCACTCACCGCGCCCGTAATACCGCCCATGCCGCACGAAATGCCTGCGCCCTCCAAGGCGGGGCCTGCAGCGGCAGACGCTGCGTACAGCCTTGCGTCGCGCGCCTTTCCCGTAAACAGCACGCTTTCACCGTTGGTGCCGATATCCAAAAGCAGCGCGGGCTGCTCGGCGTCTGTCAGATTTGTGTGCAGCATGCCTGCCGTGATATCCCCGCCCACAAATGCCGAAATGCTTGGAAGGCAGGTCACGGTAGGCACGGGCAGGTCAAGCTCCGCCCCCGTTACGGTACGTGCCTCGGTAAATGCCGGGGTAAAGGGATATGCGCCCATGCCGGCAGGGGAGGCGCCGCAAAAGATATGCAGCATGGTGGGGTTGCCCGCCACGGTCATGCGTAAGATTGGCTTGTCATGGGCTAGCTCGGCAATCATGTCGCGCACGCGGCAGAGCAGCGCGTTTTGCATGCCCGTCAGCGTTTCGGGGCGTTCTGTGGCGGATTGAATGCGGCTGATGACGTCCGCACCGTAGGAGATCTGCGGATTGAGCGCGGAGGTCGTGGCAAGCACATTGCCGCCCTCAAGGTCAACCAAGGCGGCAGCCAAGGTGGTCGTGCCTATGTCCAGCGCAATCCCCAAGCCGCTTTGTGCGGTTTTTGCCTGTGCTTGCGCGTCAAATGCCGTCAATCCGTCGCCCTTCTGCTCGGGCAGCACAATGACAGCGCCGCTGCAGCACCAAGTGCGGCAAGCAAGCACGTATCCGTCCTTGTCGGGCTGTGCCACGCGGGTGCATGCGGGATTTTCGTATAAGAATCCGCCCGCAAGCTGCACGCGGCATTTGCCGCACGTGCCCCTGCCACCGCAATCTGCGTGCACAAGGTAGCCCGTGCGGGCAAGGTACTCTGCTAAATTCTGTCCGACGGCGGAAGAGCCCAGTCGGATTCTTGTGGGTTTACTCATAGCTTGATCTCTTTGATTTTCTCAGCGTAATACTGCACCAGCTCAAACTTGGTGCCGGGCATGAGTCTGTGGTCGGGGCAGGGGATAAAGCCGCCCAGAGCGGACAGGCGTGTCAGACGCTCCAGCTCGCGGTCAACCGCTGCCTTGTCAAGGCGCAAAACGGTCTTATCCATACCGCCCACGCCCAGCATGCCCTTGCCGTATTTTTGGCGTGCAGCCTCAAATTGGTCGCCCCAAGTGCCGATCTCAATGGGGAACATGACGTTGACACCGTTTTCAAACCACGTGGGCAGCAGCTTGTCGGTCACGCCGTCGCAGTCAAGGGAAATGATGTCAATGCCGTAAGCGTGGCAAAGGTCGTTTCTCTTTTTGTAGTGCTTGGCGCACAGCTCGTCAAAAACAGCGGGAGAGAGCAGAGGACCGGAGTTGAAGCAAATATCCTCCCAATAGTGCGCAAAATCAAACTTCGCACCGGTTTTGAGAATCTCCTCAACGCACTTGTATTGCATGTCCGCATATGCGTCCACCACGTCGGCAAACAAGTCCTCGTCCTCGTCGTAAAGCAGATAGCTCATGCCTACGACCGAGACCATGGAGCGAATGTCGCCCAGCACTGAGCCCAGGTGCAGGCCGATAGGCACGTCGGGGTTGCGGGTTTCGTTGAAGTGCTTGAAATATTCGTAGTTGATGCGCGAGGGGTCAAACTGCATTTTGGGGCGGTAAAGCGTTTCAAACGCCTCTCTGTCCTTGAGCAGGTAATCGTCCTCCGAGGGAATGGAGGTCACACCGGGGCGCACGCGCTCGATCATACCCGAGGGGCTTTGCACGCGCTGTGTGCCGTCGGGCAGCGTCTGCAGCACCTTGTGTTCAAAGGTGGGGAGCAGATTGTTATACGCGCCCGCCGTGCGATACCAGTTGAAGTCCCAGCCGATCAAGCGGTCAAGCGCAGCGTCCGCTTCGCCGCCGTCATACCAGGAGTCGGCAAGCGATTGGGGGATCTTACCCTCTGCAGCCCATTCCTGCAAAAGCTCGGGCCAGTAGCCAAAGTGCACCGCAGGCATGCGGTCCACGGGCTTGAAGTGTAAAATATTCATGGCGCGTTCGCGATTGGTCATGATCTGCTCCTTTCTGCCGTGTCAAACACGGGGCAGGGGGTGATATTGCCGTCCTTGTGCGTGATCTTGGCGGCATATTCGTGTAATAAAGCCACGTAGGCTTTGTAATGTTCCATAGAAACGTCGGGAGGTGTCTGGTGGTCAACCGAGGCGATGACCTTGCCGCGCTGCATGCTGGGGAGAATGCGCTCAAATTCCGCGCGCATTGTCTGCGCACCGTGCTTCATGCACATCTTGTCAAAGTGACCAAGGAACGCCATTTGCGGTTGCTTGTCAAGATAGGTGGAAACGTCCACGCCCGCCTGTCTTTCCAAGGGGAACATGCCGTCCGCGCCAACAGAGGCGTACCAATCCACCGCCATGGTAATATCGCCGTCCGAGTCAATAAACACGGGAATGCCGTGCTTGTGAATGACGGGAATCACCTTGCGGTAAAAGGGTGCTAAAAATTCGTCAAAGCACTCCTTGCTGATCATGGGTCCCGAATTGTAGCTCATGTCCTCGGCAAAGCTCATAAAATCAAAGTGGAAGCGCGAGAACACGTAGTCAAACAGCTCTACCAGCCAGTCGGAATACGCCTCGCACATTTCCTTATAAAGCTCGGGATAGTCGTAAAAGCTGTAGAGGTGATTTTCTATGCCGAACAGCACGCGCGGATACCAGAAAAAGCCCTCGACCGTAAAAAAGTGCAGCGTGTCGCCGCGCTCGTGCGTGCGCTGCAGCCAATCGAAATGTGACTGGGGGATCACCGAGCGCACGTCGGGGAACAGGGTGGGCTTGATGCGTGCCCAATCCGCTTCGTCCTCCATGCAGCCCACGCCCGAGCCGGGAATGACTACAGGGCTTGCGGGGGTGAAGTAGGAGACGCCCGTCTGCAAGCATTTGTCAAGTCCGAAATAATCCTGTATTGCCTCTACGCCCACGCAATCTGCGGGCAGGCTCTCGCTATACCAGCGTCCCAGCGTCAGATGCCACCAGGGTGCCCATTCGATGGCGGGCATGCGGTCAACGCTCTGCCCTGCAAGGTAACGCGCAAAGCGTTCGGATGCCGTCAGTTTCATATCTGCTCCTTTGCTGCCGCGAAAAAGGCGTCAATGTTCTCCCATTTTGCCGCGGGCGGAATGTCACAGCCCGAGGAAAGCACAAAGTTGGGGTAGGATTCGCACGCGCGGCGCAGATCCAGCACCGCCTTGCGCATACTGTCGGGTGTGCCGTTCAAAAACTGTGCTACGGGGGAGACGTTGCCGCAAACGGGCTTGTCAGCGGGCATCTTTTCTAACATGGAAACAAGCTCTACCGCGTCGCCAAAGTGATAAGCCGCCGCACCGTTTGCGTACAGAGAGTCGGTCATGTGCGCAATATTGGGGCCGCAGTTGTGGTAGATGACGATAAAGGAGTCATCCTGCACCGCGTCAATGATCGCCTTGACGTAGGGCGCGGAAAATTCCTCTTCCTGCGCGGGGGAGAGCAGTCCCGCCAAGGGCTCAGCCATGACAATGCCGTCAATGCCCGCGTCCTTGTATGCCTGCGCGTAAGAGATCAGGAAGGGGGTGACCTTATCAAGCACGGCGGTGATGAAATCGGGGTCTGCAATGCAAGCCATGAGTGCCTCGGTGACGTCCATGAGTCTGCCTGCAAGCGAGAAGGGGCCGATGATGCCCGCGAGTACGGGGCGGTCTTGGATCTGCGCCTTTGCGTCGGCTGCCGCCTTGACGTACAGCGCGGTGCGCCCTGCACCCACAGGGGGGATCTCCAGGGCGTTTGCCTCATCCTCGTCGGACACGAGAATATCGGTCACGGTGGGCACCTCGTGCTCGGATGCGATGATCTTGCAGCCAAACGCCTCGGCTTCCACGGAAAGATCCATCATGCAAACGGCTGCGGCAGCAGGCATGCGCTGTGCTGCTGCCAAAATCCCCTCGGTCTGCTTTGCTGCATCGTGCGTAATTTCGTAAACGTCAGCACCTGTCAGTTGACCCGAGGGGAAGGATAAAAGAGGAAGCGGGCGACGGCTTTGCGCAAGCTCTGCCGCCCATGCTTTCATGTTGTATCTCATATAGATTTAAGCGCGCATTTCGCGAATAAGTCTGACTGCCTCGCGTGCAGCGGACGCTGCATCCAGCGTGTAGCAGTCTGCGCCGATCTCGTCGGCAAAGGCTTGTGTGACGGGTGCACCGCCAACCATCACGCGCACCTTATCGCGCAATCCTGCCTCGGTCAGTGCGTCAATGACGTCCTTCTGACCGTGCATGGTGGTAGTCAGCAGAGCGGAGAGGCAAACGAGCTGCACGTCGTTATTCTTGACGGTATCCACGATGACCTCGGCATCCACGTCCACGCCAAGGTCAATGCAGGCAATGCCCTGACCCTCGATCATCATCTTGACCAGGTTCTTACCAATGTCGTGCATGTCTCCCTTAACCGTGCAAATGACAGCCGTGCCGAGCGGCTCAACGCCTGCACCTGCAAGCGCGGGCTTTAAGATCTTCAGGCCTGCGTTCATGGCGCGTGCAGCAACCAATACCTCGGGGACAAATACCTGGTTTTCGCGGAATTTATCGCCGATGACGTTCATGCCGACGACGAGTGCGTCATTGAGAATGGTTTCGGGGGCTATGCCCTCTGCCAGTGCCTGCTCGACCAGGGCGGAAACGTCCTTTGCCTTGCCGCGCTGCAGCTTTTCGGAAATCTCTTGTAAAATGATCAGGCTCATACGTATGTTCTCCTTAATTTTATTCTTGTTCCTTGGGCTTTCTGAAGATAAAGATGAATACCACGGCAGACATACCTGCGAGAATACACAGCGGGGGGATGAGCTCGCGAATGCCGCTTTCCTCCTCGTCCTCCTCGGTGGTTTCGGTTTCTGCTGAAGGCTTTTTCGTTGTGGTGGAGGGCTTGGGAGGCTGCGGTGCGGACGGGGTCACGATGGGCTTGGTAGAGAATGTGTAAACAGCGTTGGAGATCCATTGCCCCGTTGTAAAGTCGCGTCCGCGGATCAGCACGGCGTCCTCGTAAACGGTTACGTAATAGCCCTGGCTGCCTGCCACCTCATAGCCTGCGCCGTTTTCGTCGTTCCACAGGTGCGCAATACCTGCGGTGTTGAGAATGGGAGCACCGCTGGAAAGGTATGCAAGGGTGCGGTCTGCCTGCAGCGCGTATTGCGTATGCGCTGTAAACAGCACGACGTTCTTGTAGGGCTTGAGCGTTTCCTTGAGCTCAGTATGGTTGTGAACGTTGCCGTAGCCCTGCGTGCTCGTCGTGCCCGATACCGTGTTCGGGAAGGGCTCGTGCATGAATACGAGCACGGGCTCAAAGCCGTCCGCGCTGTCAAGCACGCCCGAAAGCCAGGTCAGCTGCTCTGCGGAATACACCGCGTTACCGTTCTCGTAAGAGTCAGCACCGATAAAGACCATCAGCGCATCGCCCAGCTGATAGGAGTAGTAGGGCTTATCCACCTTAGTGCCAAAGGGATGGCCGGCATACTTCAAAAACAGCTGCAGATTGTCCGAGTGCTTGGCAGGGTCGTAGGTATACGTGCCCTTGGTCAGATAGCAGCGGTCACCCGCACCCAGATAAAGGGGAGGCACGCCCTCTTCCTTTTCGTAAAGCTGCTTAAGCGCAAGGTAATATTCCTCCTCGGCTGCTTCCACGGCGTCGCCTACCACGATAATGCCCGCAGCTCCCGCTGCGTTCATCTTGACGTCTCTTAGCATGGCGGTAAAATTCTTTTCGGCAATCTTGCCGCTGCCAATGTGCAGATCCGCAACCACCACGTATTCACCAAGCAGCTTGCCGGTTTTAAGAGGCGTATAGCCTTCCAGGGGGATCTTGTAGGGGGAAGTGCACGCAGCACCCTGCTCGCTGTAGGTGTAGAGCAGCATGCAAGCAGCACCGCCGGGAATCGTGGGTGCTTCGGAGGTGTAGACGGTGTTGGCTTTGCCGGTAATACTGCCCTGCAAAAGAGGGGTGTAATCCTTGAGAAGCGCGCCGCTTGCATCTCCCCAGTACAGCGCATAGGAAGAAGCGTTGCTTTGCTCGGGCATTTCGAAGAACAGCGTGCCCGAGGCATATCCCATGGCTATGTTGATGAATTGAAAGCTTGCGCTAACGGGTGCTGTTGTGGGTACGGCTTGCGCGCTTGTGTCGGTTTCTTGTGTGCTTTGCTGCGCAGAGCTTTGCTCAGCCGTGGTCTGTTCACTCGCTGCGCCCGCCATCATGCTGCACGTGCCAAGCAACAGGCAAATGCATAAAAGTAAGGTAAGTGCTTTTTTCATGTAAAAATCCTCGCGGTTTAATATCTTTGCCAATGGTAAACGCCCTTTTCGTCCTTCTTGTCAATGTCGCGGAAGACAAAGTAGATGGGCTTGGGGGAATCGGGCACGCTGCTTTCGGGTCTGCGGCGCCAGAGTCCGAGGTTTAAGCCAAACTCAAATTTGTTGTCCTGATGCGCGTGCAGAATAAAGGAATCAATCTCGGGAATCTCCATGCACTTGCGGTAGGCTTTGCCGTACGCCATTGCCTGCAGCACCTCGCTGGTGGCGGTGTTGTGCGAGTTAAAGCCCTGCTCGGAGAGAATAATGCGGCGGCGCTGCCCGCGGAAGAGCACGTCCTCGCGGTAGAGGAAGCGCGCCAGTACCTCCAAGTTCTTGAAGGTGATGCGGAAGGTGTCGTCGTCCTCGGTCGCGGTTGTGTCGTTCCAGAAGTCGGGGAAGCACAGGTTTTCGGGGTAGGGGTGATGCGCTACGTTCCAGCCGATCTGACCCTCTTTGTTGCCAAGGCGAACCAGCTCCTCCAGCACGTGCTTCGAGCCGTAGAAGCGGTTGGGATCTGCGCTGAAGTTCGCGCCCGTCCAGAAGTGGTCAAGCGAGATATAGGTACGCGCAGCCGCCCAAATGGAGGTGGATACCTGCCAGCAAAGGCGCAGGGAAACGGTATAGTCGTAAACGTATTGCTCCACGGTCGCCTCGCCCATATTGCACCATTCAAAGCCGGAGTTGACCTCGTTGCCCACGATGTGACCAACTGCACGTCCGTAGGGTGCATCGGGCAGGGTATAGCGATCGGTCAGGAACGCGATCCACGCCATGTAGTAGCGCACGGCGCGCTCGTCCTTCATGTTAAAGGCAGAAATTCTGCCGCCCTCGCAAAAGCCGGGATGCTTGATGATCTCCCAAAGGTCGTCGGGCGTTTGCACACCGCCCCAACTCTGCGAGTTGAGCAGGATGTAGGTAATGATCACGCCTGCGTCGGTCAGCTCGCGCACGCGCGCGTCGTTCTGTTCCACCACGCGGCGGCGGAAGTAGAAGGTCTCGCCGTCAAATTCATAGGGGATGGTGTCGCCCTCAACGGGGGATACCCACAAGAAAGAGCCGAGGTTGACGTTGAGAGCTGCGTGCTTGACGCCGAGGTTGATGGCGTCGTGCACCATGGTGACCTGCAAGCCCTTTTTGCTCTCGGTCACGGGGTAGGGCTCGTCTCTTTGCGCGCTGCCCATATCCTCAGCGTATTTCGCGCCGTCGATCTCCTTGCCCTCGGCGCTGCAGAGGTAATAGAGGAATCTGCCGTCGCATCCACCCATGTCAAGGGGCAGGGTAAAATATCCGTTTTGCGCGGTAGCGTCTATTTCAAAGATGGGGGTATCGGTACAGAATGCGCTGCGGTATGCGCGCACGTGCACGTCGCCCGCAAAGTCCAGGTCAAAGCGAAGTTGTCCGTTGTCGGTCACAATGCGTAAAATTTTCATGTGCAGCCTCCCGATGTTTATGGATTACTTCCATTATATCAAATAACTGTACACTTGGCAATAGGCATACGGAAATTTCCAATGATTTGTTTTGCAAAAAAGTGCCCTGCGGCATTTTGCCGCAGGGCTTGGTTGTTATGATGGGTCTTTACTCGGTTTGGGCTTGATCATTGACAAATAATTTTAGAAATATCTTCTACTGAGAGCAAACCGTAATAGGTCGTTCTTCCCCACTGGTCAAGCACGCTGTATTTGTCCTTGATCATAACGGTCATCACTTGGTCGTAATACGCACCAAACTCCAAATCTAAATACTTGGCTTCGCTTATCGTGCCGTCGGGATATTCGTCGTACAGAAAATATGCAAGATAATATCGCTCTTCCAGCTCGATCATGGGAAACGCAGACCAAAGTAGATGATAGGAGTGTATGTCTGTTGTTTGATATACCGTTTCATAATTTGAATCATTGAGATAAATAAAGCTGCTGTCAAAAACCTCGCAAGCGGCTACGTTTATGCCGTTTTCAAATACGGGCTTATACAATTTGAAATGCTCCATGCCGTCTGACAGACCTCTCGCCGGCTCAATGTCACGAACAAACAATGCTTTATTGATCTGGAATGCGCAAACCAATTGCATACCGTTATAACTTTCTGCAATCTGTTCCGGGCTGTCGTATCTGACCCAGGTTTGATATTCATTTGCGCAACAAAAGGATCTGCTTTCGTATTCGGGGTATTCATGTGTAGGATTATAATATGCACAAGCGTAATAATATTGATTCGCATCAAATTTCACATGCCAGGTTTGTACTTTCTCTGTTTTTGCCCTGTCGACTATATCGGCGAAAGTAACTTCATCTTTGTCGTACATGACGTTGTAATTTTGCAAATAGTCCATCATCTCCATGATCAAATACTTACTCAATCCGCAGTCCTCAAATTCATCCGACAGCTGCACTCGTGTTTCCGTGGTCTGTGACTCTTCGGGTGAAGTTTGCGTTTCGGTTTCCCAAACGTCTGCGGTTTCTGTTGTTATGATCGTTTCGGGCGTCACCGTTGATTGCTCGGCAGTGCCGGGAGCAAGCTCGTCTTGGCTTTGCGCTTCAAAGCCGGGCTCGGACAGGTCGCAAGCCGATAAGAGCAGGCAGGATGCCAACAGAAAAAGCAGGGGAACGATACGCTTTTTCGTGATCTTCATAAGGAAAACTCCTTTCGTGCCGTATTTTTCATTATTATACCGCATTATATGCGATTTGTCAATGTTTGGATGGCAAAGGAGCATGACGGCATATGGAAATTTACAATTTTTTGTGAACATTTTTCAATCATATAGCAAAAGTGCACGAAAGTGTGGTACAATGAAAAAAGAAATCAAATGAAACGCAGAAAGGTGGCACATATGAAAAAAATCCTTTCCGTACTGCTTTTATTGACTATGCTGTTGGCGGTTTTTGCAGGCTGCAATCAAACAAACGAGCCTGTGCAAGAGTCCACACAAGAGCAAACGACAGAACCTGAAACCGAAACGCAAACCGAGCGCGAAACCATTGCCGAAAGCGGCATTTTTGCGCCCACGGGTACTGCCCCCGTGTTTTCCATCATGGGCGGCGTGTATGCCGAGGGGCAAGAGCTGACCGTGACTGCGCCCGAGGGCACGGACTATACCGTGCGCTACACCACCGACGGCAGCGTGCCTACCAAAAAATCCGACAAGTTTGAGGATGCGATTAACGTGCCCGGCAAGGACGCGACCGTGGTGCGTGCGGCTTGCTTTGATGCGGATGGTAACCTCGTCGGCAGAGTGATCACGCACACATACATCAAGGCAAAGAGCGACCGCGCGGCGCTGTATACCGTGTCGCTGACGCTTTCGCCCGATGATTTTGACGAGCTTTGTCGTCATTATACCGAAAAATTGGAAATGCCCACGCATATCGAGATCACAAATCCCGCAGGCGAGCTGGTCATCTCGCAGGATGGCGGCATGCGCATCTTCGGCGGCTCGTCGCGCGCTCTCTCGCAAAAGTCCTTTAAGATCATTGCGCGCAAAACGGGGCACTACGGCACCGAAATGTACGAGGGCAAGGGTACCTTCCGCTATGCGTTCTTTGACGGGCGCACCGTCAAGGCAGGTGAGGATGCAGGGCAGGTGCTGGACAGGTATGACAGCCTGATTCTGCGCAACGGCGGTAACGATTCGCTGTTGCACAATTCCTGCGATCCGCTGCACGCCTCTTTGCTGCGTGATAACGCGGTCAACAACTTTGCCGCACACGTCACGGATTCGCTGGAATATGCCAACTCCGCGTTTGCCGTCGTGTACGTTAACGGTGAGTATTACGGCATCCTTGACATGAAGGAGAACATGAACGAGGATCACGTCAAGCGCGTCTGGGGTGTGTCCGATGATGACGTCGTGGTGGTCAAGAGCGAGCTTGACACCTCGCGCGGCGGCAGATTTGACGGCGAATGGTTCTTCTATGAAAGCGAAAATGCCGATGAGCTTGCGGCTTGGGAAAGCATTTGCAAAAAGGTCGCAACCGCACAAAAGAAGGGCAACATGAGCTATTACGATACGCTTGCGTCCTTGGTTGATCTGCACAGCTTTGCCGAGTATTGCGCGCTCAACCTCTACACGTCCAATCACGACTGGCCGCACAATAACGTCAAGCTGTGGCGGTATACCGGTGCACCCGTCGAGGGCAATGCCATCACCGACGGCAAGTGGCGTTTTATGACGCGTGACCAGGATCTGGGCATGGGCAGATATGATTCCGCCCACCTCAACCCCGAGCTGGATACCACCCCCGAGGTGGATAGCTTCTACCGTATGCTGGGCAATTTCGTGGACTATCACGATCTGTATTCCTATAAGGGCGAGCATCGTATGTACCCCGACTCGCTGGGGCTGCAGTGCATGCTGGCGTATTGCCTGCAAAATGATGCCTTCCGCGCGGATTTTGAAGAGATCTGCCGCCGCATGGCGTCCGAAGAATCCATGGCGATCCTGCTTGACGAGCTGAGCGTGAGCGCAAATGCCATCAAGCCCGAAATGGAGCGGCACATCAGCCGCTGGGGACACAATATCGGCAATGGCTATAACCTAAAAGCATGGCAAAAGGAATACTCCGCTATCAAAAAGTATGTGAATAATCGCCCTGCTTACTTTATAGAGCAATTGGAAAGAGCATTGGAAAGGACAGGAAAGTGATGATGACTTATGAACAGTATTTAGATAAGGTTTACGGCTGTTTTCTCGGTAAAACGGTAGCGGGCACGATGGGTGCGCCCTACGAGGGCATTAAGATGCCCTTGGAGCTGGAATTCAAGCCCGAAATGATCAATACCATGCTGCCCAACGATGACCTCGATTTGCAGGTGCTGTGGCTGGACGTGGTCAAGAAGTACGGCGAGGACTTTACCTCGTACGATCTGCAAAAGGTGTTTTGCGAGAACTGCGATTACTCACCCGGTGAGTACGCGATCATGCGCAAAAATTACGAAAAG
>JAGBXH010000214.1 GCA_017629395.1 Clostridia bacterium
CCCTTCTCTGCCGCAGCCTGCGCGCTTGCCTTGGTTGCCTTATACTCTGCTTCAACCTCGGCACGGGACTTATTTTGCGTGATCTCGTCGTTATAAAGGAATGCAACTGCTGCTGCGGGATCCATTGCGCTGATGCAAGATTCGGGCAGAGCCAGCGTCAGGTCAGCACCCTGTGCGCGGCTGCCAAGCAGCGTAAACGCCGCACCGTAAGCATTACCGGTCACAACAGTTACCTTTGCACACGTTGCATTTGCGTAAGCACCGGAAAGTGCCCCGTACGCCTTGACACCGCAAGAGGTGCACTTGGGCGCGATACCCTCGGAGTCAACCAGGGTGACGACCGGAATATGCAGGCTGTCGCAAAGCGAGATCAGGCTTGCCGCACGGCGTGCGCCCTTGTGCGTCAGCTTGCCGCCATTTTGTGCACGGTCGGTTGCCACAACGCCAACGGTTACACCGCCAACGGTTGCAAGGGCAATCAGCATACCGTCCTTTTTCTGCTCGCCAAGCACCAGTACGTTGCCTGCATCACAAATATCGTCCAGCAGTGCGCGGGTATCCTGCACGTCGGCAAGGATTGCACGCTCAGCGGGGTCTGCGACCTGCATGATCGCGCAATCCTTATTATTCGAAGGCAGAAGCTCAATCAGCTTTCTTGCTGCGGCGAATGCCTCGTCCTCACTCTTGCAAATCAGATCTGCATCAAGTGCTTCATCCTTTTCTGCGGTCAGGTAGACCTTTGCGGTGTCGGCTGCGATCTTAAGATCAAACATGCCTGCCGCTACTGCGCAAAGACCCGTGCAGCTACCCGAGATCACGCTGATCTGCGGAATCACACCGGATGCCGCGCTGACAGTAGCCAGCAGCTCGCCGTATGCGGACAACACTGCGCTACCCTCGGGTACGAGTGCACCTGCGCTGTCAAACACACCGATCACGGGTGCGCCTGCACTCATTGCCATTTTGTAAAGCGCGGTGATCTTTTTCGCGCCGGTTGCATCAAACGCGCCCTTCATGCGGTCACCGTCCTGCACGAAAGCGAATGCCAGCTTGCCGTCCACAGAGCCGTAGCCGCAAATCACGCCCTCGTACTCCTCGGCACAGCCCGCACGCTTGATGTACGCGCCCGTTTCCACAAACGTGCCCGCATCAAACAAAAGCGCGATCTTCTGATTGCCTTTGGTTTGCGTTCTTTCCATTCAGAAGTCCTCCAAGTTGCCTAAATTTACGCGAAAATCGGCTTGAAATTGCATCAAAACCCATTCTCCGCCAGTTTAATTCTATAATAACATAATATGAATATTTTGTCAAGAAAAATCTTGCCGAAAGCAAAAAAAACGTTGCGCCCTTGGGAAGGACGCAACGCCTATACATTCTCTTTATTTATACAGTTCCCTGACCACGGTATCCACAGCCGTTGTGCTCATATTGCACTTCAGCACGTACGCGGGCACGTGCTCAACCGTATGGTGGAGCAGCTCCACAAACTGATCTGCCGTATCACGGTTAGCGGGCGGCAAAATCTGCTCGCTGAGTCTGTGTGTAAATTCCTCTTTTCCGATAGTTGCAATCTCGTTTGCCTTGGCTTGCTCCAAGAATACCACGGCATCAAGCGCAGCCGAGGTGTTGGTCTGCCAGCCCTCCTTGCCGCACCAGGGAGTACCGTGGGCGATCAGTTTGCCGTCACGCAAAGCCAGCAAGGGCTTATCACCGTTGATCACGGTCACGTCCTTGCCGAATTTATCCTTCCAAAGGCCTATATGCGTGCTCTTGCCCGTTCCTCTCTTGCCCGAAAACGCAATACACTTTCCCTTATAGGTAATGACCGCAGAGTGGAACAGATACGCATCATACTCTGCCATTTTGCGGCAAAGCTGACGGTTGATCAGATAGCTTTCCGCCATGGGAGCGGTCAGATTCCAGGTCGCGCCCGAAAGCATGCGGTGTACCTCGTCGCTTGTGATCTGCACGCGAAAGGCGGGGGTACACTCCTCTTTTACAATATAGTCACGGCAAACGTCCTCGACAAAGCCGTAGCGGTTGTCGATCTCAATACAAACGTCTGCCACCTTGATACAAAACATAGTAGTCTCCTTTCAAAAAAGGCTGAAAGCAAAAGGCGGGAAATCTCCCGCCTCTCGATCATTCCATATACAGGCTGTCAACGTGTGCTTGTACATACTTGAGCATTTGCTTTTGCATGTAGGCACGGTTGTCCATAAAGAAGCGGCTGATCTTTTCAATGTTGGCTGCGTGATGCTCGCGCAGGAAAACAAGCGTTGCTCCCAGTTGTGCATCGTCGTTATCACTCAAAGCATCGCAGATTGAAGAAACAATCGCAACGTCCGCCCTTGCAAACAAGCTCCAGTATTCGGGGCTGTTATGCTCGGTCAGATCATAGATCATCTTATACGCCATCAAGGGGCGATACACGTCGTTTTTTCCAAAGCGTACGTCTTCGCTTCCCACAATGTTGGCACTCCATACCTGACGCTCGGAGGAAGCCATGCGGGACATAAAGTAACTCATGCGCTTGTTAACCATGTCAAAGGTCAGCTCGGAAATGCGAATATTCTTGCCGCTGGTCTTATCGTAAAGGAAGAAATGCTTGGTCACCGTGGTGGTGAGCATTGCAAGATACATCACAAGTCCGCCAAGAGCTAAGAACAGTACAGCGGCAATGACCAGCATGACTTTGATCAATCCTTCGCTTGCTCCTGCAAACGCACATACCGTGATGACAACGGCTACAAGCAAACAAACGACGCCTGCAACAAGCAGGATCGTGGGTAAATACTTCTTCAAAGACTCCATTTTCAGTTCCTCTTTTCCCTGGGAGATAGGTCTATAGCAATGCAGCACGGATGCTACATATATCGACACAGCATGATTATATCACAACATATGCTTTTTTGCAAGAGATTTTTCAAATTTTTCTCACGCTTATCCAAAAGTCAGTACAAGATACGTCCGACGCTTGTGCGCGCAGATATTATGATTGCCCTGACAAAGCCGCCCCTTAGCTCGTCATTTCGCTTTAACGGGCTGATCACAATGCAAATAATGGTGCGTGCAAGCTTCGATGCTATGATTATTTTCTTTCCAATTTTGCAAGTTCCTCTTGACCTTTCTTGCATTTTGTGATATAATCATAATAATTCATTTTTCACGGAGGCTCCCTTTATGAAAGCAGTAGCTCTGTACGAGTCCGGCGTGTTTTTGTGCAACGGCGCACCCTGCCCCGGCAACTGTGACCGCGATGCAAGCTCCGCTCGCAAAAAGACGATAGCCGCAAGCATCCTTGCAGCGCATAATACCGATACAAACCATGATCAGGACGTCCTGAAAATCCGTTTTGACGCCTTGATTTCTCACGATATTACCTACGTTGGCATCATTCAGACCGCACGCGCCTCGGGACTGGAAAAGTTCCCCGTCCCTTATGCACTGACCAACTGCCACAACTCGCTTTGCGCGGTGGGTGGTACCATCAACGAGGACGACCACGTTTTCGGTCTTTCCGCAGCCAAAAAATACGGTGGTATTTACGTACCCGCCAACCAAAGCGTCATTCACTCTTATGCAAGAGAACAGCTTGCATTATGCGGAGGCATGATACTGGGCTCGGACTCCCATACCCGCTACGGCGCATTGGGCACCATGGCTGTCGGCGAGGGCGGCCCCGAGCTGGTTAAGCAGTTACTCTGCAACACCTACGACATTCTCGCCCCCGAAGTGGTGCTGGTATATCTGACGGGCAAGCCCCGCCGCGGCATCGGTCCGCATGACGTCGCCCTTGCGCTGGTGGGCGCAGCCTTCCCCGGTGGCTTTGTCAAGAACAGAATTCTGGAATTTGTCGGCCCCGGTGTGGCAAACCTCTCCATGGATTTCCGTAACGGCATCGATGTCATGACCACCGAGACCACTTGCCTTTCCTCGATCTGGACGACCGACGAGGTAACCAAGGCATTTTATGAAACGCACGGCAGAGGCGAATATTACGCGCCCCTTGCCCCCGAGGACGGGGCATATTACGACCGCATGATCGAAATCAAGCTCGACGAGGTCGAATCCATGATCGCGCTGCCCTTCCACCCCTCCAACGCATACACCATTCACGAATTCAACGCACGTGCTGCCGAGCTGCTTGCAGGTGTGGAAGCCGAGGCAGCCCAGCTGTTCCCCGGTGCACCGCTCTCCCTGACGGGCAAGGTGGATGCCAACGGCGTGCACGCCGATCAGGGCGTGATCGCGGGTTGTGCGGGCGGTATGTACGAATCCATTTGCGAGGCAGACGCCATTTTGAAGACGGGCGACGTAGGCGACGGTGCATTCTCGCTCTCGGTTTACCCCACCAGCATTCCCGTTTCCCTTGAGCTGACGCGCCAAGGCGTGACCGCATCGCTTCTGGCACAAGGTGCTATCATCAAGCCCTCGTTCTGCGGCCCTTGCTTCGGTGCGGGCGACGTGCCTGCCAACAACGGGCTTTCCCTGCGCCACACCACGCGCAACTTCCCCAACCGCGAGGGCTCCAAGCCCGGTGAGGGTCAGATCTCCTGCGTGGCGCTCATGGATGCAAGAAGCATTGCGGCAACCGCGGCAAACGGCGGTGTGATCACGGCTGCAACCGATCTTGATTACGATTTTGCCCCGCTGCCCTATCAGTTTGACGCATCCCCCTACCAAAAGCGCGTTTACAACGGCTACGGCAATCCGCAGCCCGATACCGCTTTGGTCATGGGTCCCAATATCACCGATTGGCCCGCACAGTACGCGCTGGCGGACAACCTCCTTGTAGAGCTGGCGGCTGTCATTCGTGACCCCGTCACCACCACCGACGAGCTGATCCCCTCGGGCGAGACCTCGTCCTACCGCTCCAATCCCCTGCGCTTGGCAGAGTTTGCTCTCTCCCGCCGCTGCCCCGAGTACGTCGGTCGTTCCAAGGCAGTAGCAGCACAGGAAAAAGACCGCAGAGCAGGCGAGATTTCCGAAAAGCTGCACAAGGCTCTCTCTTGCGTAGGCGATGCAGATGCGCTGGCGCAGAACACGCAATTCGGCTCTTGCCTGTTTGCCAACAAGCCCGGTGACGGCTCGGCACGCGAGCAGGCGGCATCCTGCCAGAAGGTACTGGGCGGATTTGCCAACATTTGCTATGAATTTGCGACCAAGCGTTACAGATCCAACTGCATCAACTGGGGCATTCTGCCCTTCACGCTGGACGCCGGCACCCCCTTCCCCTACACCGAGGGTGACTTTGTGTTCGTACCCGACATCAGGGAAAAGCTGATTGCGGGTGCTGAGCAATTTGACGCTACGGTCATATGCGCGGACGGCACGACAGCACCGCTGACGCTTTACGTCAAGGGCTTGACCGAGAATGAAAAGCAGATCATTCTGGACGGCTGCTTGATGAACTATTACGCAAACGGAAACAAATAAAATAAATACCGATTACGGAGGTATGGCAATGAACAAGATCAAAATGACTACGCCGCTTGTCGAAATGGACGGCGACGAAATGACAAGAGTGCTTTGGCAAATGATCAAGGACGAGCTTCTGCTCCCCTTCGTTGACCTCAACACGGAATATTACGACCTCGGTCTTGTCGAGCGCGAGCGCACCAAGGATCAGGTCACGTTCGATTCGGCTTATGCAACCAAAAAATACGGCGTGGCGGTCAAGTGCGCTACCATTACCCCCAACCGCCAGCGCGTAGAGGAATACAACCTTTCCGAGATGTGGAAGTCCCCCAACGGCACCATTCGTGCGATTTTGGACGGCACGGTGTTCCGTGCCCCCATTCTCATTGATTCCATTCGCCCCGCGGTACGCAACTGGGAAGCGCCCATTACCATTGCGCGCCACGCGTACGGTGACGTTTACAAAGCAACCGAGTACCGCGTGCCCACCGAGGGCAAGGCGGAGCTGGTGTTTACCGATAAGGACGGCAACGAGACCTTCCGCGAAACGGTCTACGACTTTGAGTGCCCCGGCGTGCTGCAAAGCCAGTACAACAAGGACAGCTCCATTCGCTCCTTTGCGCACTCCTGCTTCCAGTACGCTATTGACACCAAGCAGGATTTGTGGTTCTCCACCAAGGACACCATTTCCAAGCAGTACGACCAGACCTTCAAGCTGATCTTCCAAGAGATCTATGATGCAGATTATAAGGAAAAGTTTGAGGAGCTGGGCATCGAATACTTCTATACCTTGATCGACGACGCGGTTGCGCGCGTGATCCGCTCCAAGGGCGGTTTTATCTGGGCTTGCAAGAACTACGACGGTGACGTTATGAGCGACATGGTTTCCACCGCGTTCGGCTCGCTTGCCATGATGACCTCGGTTCTCGTTGCCCCCGACGGTACCACCGAATACGAGGCGGCACACGGCACGGTCACCCGCCACTATTACCGCTACCTTAAGGGCGAGACCACCTCGACCAACCCCATGGCAACCATTTTTGCTTGGTCGGGTGCTTTGCGCAAGAGAGGTCAGCTGGACGGACTTGCCGATCTGGTGGATTTTGCCGATAAGCTGGAGGCTGCTTGCCTGCAGACGCTGAACGACGGCATTATGACCAAGGACTTGGTTGGTCTTGTCGTTCCCGGCACTCCTGTTACCTCGGTCAACTCGCTGGAATTTTTGAAAGCGATCAGAGAAAGACTGGAAAAGAAGTTGGCTTAAAGCCAAATCAAAAAAACACCGACACATGGGTGTGCGGAATAAGCGGTAAAATAATCAAAGACCAATGCTTTCAAACAGTAATTGCCGTAGGTGCTGGCGATCGCTGATCGCCCCTACGGCTGTTTTTGTTTGGATTTTACGTATTAAAACCTCAACATAGACACTTGTAGGGGCGAGAA
>JAGBXH010000215.1 GCA_017629395.1 Clostridia bacterium
TCTGCCTTTACTTGGCACTCAGCGCACCCGCAGAGCGCAGACGATCGGGCATCGTTTGTACAATCGCAGCAGCAACCGCAACCGTTGCTACCGCCGTATATCTTGCCGTAGCGGACAGCCCCGTGATCACAGAGCTGTTTTGGGACATCGGCTTGCAGGCAGGACAAAAGCTGCTGTTCCTTATGCTGTTATTGACCCCCTTTGCGCTTCTGCCCCTGCTTTGCAAGCAGAAATCCGCACTCGTGCTGCTCTTTCCTTTGGCACTGTTCCATCTGGTTGCAAACGCCTCCGTTTACAGCGGCGCGTTCTGCACCTACGCATTTCCTGCCGTGGCAGCCGCCGCGCTGCTCTCGGTCAAGGGTCTTGCAAGCCTGCGCACTGAGATCAAGGGCGTTTCCCTTGCCCGCCTGCTCCCCGCGCTTGCGCTTTGCGTCGCCATGCTGATGGCAACGCCCTACGCGGCAACGCTGTACGGTCTTTACGTTGATAAAGACGAGCAAGTCGGTGCAGATGCAGCACGCATACACGCGCTGCTTGACACACTGCCCGATAACGCTGCCGTGAGCGCATCCGACAGCTTGCTTGCAGCACTTTGCGATCGCACGTGGCTGTTCTCTTTAGACGCGCAACCCGAAAGCCCCGCGACCAACGTCATCGTGCTGGATCTGCGCGAGGAATACACCACCTCGGACACCGAGCAATACGGCGTTGCGTATTATCAATCTCAGGGATACACCTTGCGTGACGACCTCTCACAGACAGGCATTCTCGCGGTGCTGTTCAAGTGACACGCACGTAGCCCATCTTTCGTAATAAAAAAATTCTATATAAAGGTTAGGTAAAAACAATGATAGTTGCACTCGAAGAGGCAAGACTTGCCTTAGTGAATATGAGAGCGGACCTCAAGGAGCTTGGCGAGCAGCTCAAGATCGAGCAGGCGCGCGCCACCGTTGAGGAGCTGGAGCAGCAGACCTCCGATCCCGCTTTTTGGAACAACCAGGAAAAATCCTCCAAGGTTCTGCAGACCATCAAGCAGCAAAAGGACAAGATTGAGAGCTACGAGGCACTCTGCACCCGTCTTGAGGACGCAATTGTGCTTGCCGAAATGGCAATCGATGAAAACGACGAAAGCTGCGTAGAAGAAGTACAAAGCGAGCTTTCCGAGATCACCGCCATTGCGGAAAAGAAGCGCACCGAGGTACTGCTCTCGGGCGAATACGACAGAAACAATGCCATCATTTCCTTCCACCCCGGTGCAGGCGGCACCGAGGCTCAGGACTGGTGCCAGATGCTGTACCGCATGATCAACCGCTGGTGCGAGGCAAACGGCTTTAAGGTCAAGCTGACCGACTGGCTGGACGGTGACGATGCGGGACTGAAATCCGCTACCATTTTCGTAGAGGGCGAGAACGCTTACGGCTTCTTGAAGAGCGAGAACGGCGTGCACAGACTGGTGCGCGTTTCTCCCTTTGACTCCGCAGGACGCAGACAGACCTCCTTTGCTTCCATTGAGGTCATGCCCGAGTTTGATAAGCTGGACGACGTAGTCGTACGCGAGGAGGACTACGATTTCGTGACCTTCCACTCCAGCGGTGCGGGCGGTCAGAACATCAACAAGGTATCCTCCGCAGTTCGTCTGATCCATAAGCCCACGGGTATCGTGGTCGCTTGTCAGACCGAGCGTTCGCAGCTGCAGAATAAGGAAACCGCTATGCGTATGCTCAAGTCCAAGCTCATGGAGATCAAGATCAAGGAACGCCTTGACACCATTGACGAGATCAAGGGCAACAAGACCAAGATCGAGTGGGGCTCTCAGATCCGCTCCTACGTCTTCATGCCCTACACCTTGGTCAAGGACCTGCGCACCGGCTTTGAGACCGGCGACGTGCAGAAGGTCATGGACGGCGATCTGGACGGCTTTATCAACGCATACCTCAAGTCCATCTCTCAATAATTCTCTGTACGATCACAAAAAGGAGGCATTATGAAGAAGATCTTGACCGCCAAGGCAGCCAAAGCAAGCGATCTTTATACCATTCACTCCTTAAATATTCCCGAGCCGCGGCTGATCAACGCCGCGGCTTATGCCGTACTGGATGCGCTGCAAACGGAAGGTTACGATCTGCGCCGTCCGCTCATTCTTTGCGGCAGCGGCAATAACGGAGCAGACGGCTTTGCCCTTGCCCGTATGCTTTTTTCGCAGGGAGCGCACGTAACCGTGCTGTATCTTGGAGCATCACTTGATGCGGCTTGCATGAGTGAGCAATGCGCTCTGCACTACGCCCAAGCCAAGCAGGCAGGCGTCATCGTGCTGACCGAGCTCTCACAAGCCCCCTCTGCCTTTACGGTAGTCGTGGACGCAGTTTACGGTACGGGCATGCACGGATCCATCAAAGACGGACACGTTTGCGCCATCTTTGACGCAATCAACAAAAGCACCATCCCCGTCGTTGCCATTGACGTGCCCTCGGGCGTCAACTGCACCACGGGCGAGGCAGACGCACATACCCTGCGCGCTGCACAGACCGTAACGGTGCAGCACCATAAGGCAGGGCTCTTGCTCTATCCCGGTGCCGAGTATGCAGGCAAGATCACGCTTGCAGATATCGGCATTGAAAGCGATCCCGATTATCCAAGTGACGAAATATACGCCCTCGAGGACAGCGACCTTGCTGCCCTGCTTCCCGCACGCCCCGCGCGCTCTCATAAGGGTACGTTTGGCAGAGTGCTTGTCGTGGGTGGCGCATCCGGCATGGCGGGAGCAGCCTATCTTGCCGCTATGGCGGCATACCGATCGGGCGCGGGACTTGTAGAGATCCTGACCCACGCGGAGAACCGCACTATACTGCAGCAGCTGATCCCCGAGGCAATCGTGACCTGCTACCCGGACGCTGCAGCACTTGAAGCAATCCTTCCCTCTGCGCTTTCCCGTGCCAACGCCGTGGTGCTGGGCTGCGGATTGGGTACGAGCGAGCTTGCACAGCGCTGCGTCAGCCTTGTGCTGCAAAGCGCAGCCGTCCCCCTGGTCGTGGACGCAGACGCGCTCAATATCATAAGCGCACAGCCGACTTTACTGCAATCGATCAGCAACGCACAAAAGCAGCGCACCGTCATCACCCCGCATCCCGCCGAAGCGGCAAGATTGCTGGGCAATGAAGCAACCGCGCAAAGCGTGACACGTAACGTCACGGCAGCAGCAGAGCAGCTGTGCGACGCTTACGGCACCTGCGTGCTGCTCAAGGACGCGCATACGCTGATCATGGCACACGATGCAAGCACCCGCTACATCAACCTTTCGGGCAGCACCGCTCTCGCGGGCGCAGGCTCGGGCGACATTCTCGCAGGCTGTATCGGCGGACTTTGCGCTGCTCAAACCAATTCCCTCCCCATTGCCACAACCGCCGCCCTGGCAGCATGCCTGCATGGCAAGGCAGGAGAGGCGGCTACAGAAAAGGTCGGTGCACGCGGTGCTATGGCAAGGGACATACTGGCTGAGCTGGCAGGCGCAGCAAAATGAGGTGAACCGCATGAATAAGCAGGAATATTTTGCACTCTGCACAGAGGTATACGGCACACTTCCCGATTACCCCTTTGAGGAGGACTTTGAA
>JAGBXH010000216.1 GCA_017629395.1 Clostridia bacterium
ATTCTCTCGCCTCTATAACCAAATAGAAAAGGCAGAAAGCGTTTGCTTTCTGCCTTTTTCATATTCAAATAACACCAAGTGCAATGATTGCGGTTATGCCGATCAGTGCGGCAAGCTGCAGCACGGCAATGCCAAACGTCAGCCATCTTTGCCAGTGCTGCGTCTTGTGACGGATGAGCGTCATGGTCGCAAACATAGCAAGAGAGCCACCGAGCAGGGGAAGCACGTAAAACAGCGTCTTTTCAGGAACGCGCAGCTCCACCTTGCCTTTTTTGGAAATGCCCTTATCATAGATGCAAACGATGATGGAGATCAGCGAAATGATCACCAAGTATCCGCCCAGAATTGCGTAGGGAATTGCCCAAGGCGTCAGATTTTGAAGCATGGTTGCAATATCCATGTCTGCTCCTTACGCCTTAAAACCGTCACGCAGACCTACGACACGGTTGAAGGTGTCGGCGTTCTTGGAGTCCTTGCAGAAGTAACCTACGCGAACAAACTGGAACTTTTCACCGGGAGCGGCATCTGCCAGGCAGGGCTCAACCATCGCGCCCTCAATCTTGGTCAGGGACTCGGGGTTGAGGAAGTCCAGATAGGTCTTGCCTTCGGGTACGTCAGCGGTGTTCTCAATGTTGAACAGACGGTCGTAGAGCATCACGGTAGCGGGCTTTGCATACTTTGCGGACAGCCAATGAATCGTGCCCTTGATCTTTCTGCCGTCAGCGGGCATGCCGTTGCCGGTTTCCAGATCTGCGGTTGCGTGGATTTCCTTGATCGAGCCGTCAGCGTTCTTGACGATTTCACCGCAGCGGATGATATAGCCGCCCATCAGTCTGACCTCGCTGTCGGGCTTGAGGCGGAAGAACTTGGGAGGCGGAACCTCTGCAAAGTCGTCGGCGTCGATATAGATCTCGCGGGTCATGGGAACCTCGCGCTTGCCCAGCTCCTCCTTCTGGGGATGGTTGGGCAGGCTGATCATCTCTTCCTTGTCCTCGGGATAGTTGTCAATGATGACCTTAATGGGGTTGACGATGGCAACGCGGCGCAGCGCGTTTTCATTCAGGTCGTCACGCACGCAAGCCTCCAGCTGGCGCACGTCAACGGTGTGGTCGGTGTTGGTCACGCCTGCTTCTCTGACAAAGGTGAAGAGTGCACTCGGTGTATAACCGCGGCGGCGCAGACCGCAAAGGGTGGGCAGACGGGGGTCATCCCAGCCGTCTACGTGGCCTTCCTCGACCAGCTGACGCAGATAACGCTTGGACATGACGGTATAGGTGATGTTCATGCGGCCGAACTCCCACTGATGAGGGGGCTGCTCAAAGCCGATCTTTTCAATCACCCAGTCGTACAGAGGACGGTGATTTCTGAATTCGCTGGAGCACAGGGAATAGGTGATGCCCTCCAGCGCGTCCTGAATGGGATGCGCGAAGTCGTACATGGGGTATACGCACCACTCATCACCCTGACGGTGATGGTGGATGTGCTTGATTCTGTAAATAACGGGGTCACGCAGGTAAGGATTGTCGCTGGAGGGGTCGATCTTTGCGCGCAGCGTGCGAGCACCGTCGGGGAACTCGCCGTTCTTCATGCGCTCAAACAGCTCAAGGTTCTCTTCCACGGAGCGGTTGCGGTAGGGGGATTCCTTGGATGCGACAGAGCGGTCTGTGCCCTTGTAATCTGCAAGGTCGTCCTTGGAAAGGTCGCAAACGTACGCGTCACCCTGCTTGATCAGCTGTACGGCAAACTCATAGCACTTGCCAAAGTAGTCCGAGCCGTAGAAAACGCCGCCCGTGGGGGTAGCACCCAGCCACTCCAGGTCCTCGCGGATGGAGCGCAC
>JAGBXH010000217.1 GCA_017629395.1 Clostridia bacterium
CCGCCCTGCAAATGAGGCAACAATGCCCTCGTAGTGCCACATGCTAAACAGATCGTCCGCGCTGTACGCCTCCACGCCGCGCTTGGCGGTCACGTACAGGTAGAGCTTGCCGCCGTCTTCAAAGATAAAGGGATCGGGCTGGTGCTTGCCCGCAACGTCAAATTTCAGCTTCATATCGGGTTCTCCAATCGGATTGTCATGTCTTGATATCAGTATATCATAAAAAGAACGGTTTTTCAATATTGGTCGGGGATATTTTTGAGGATGAATCTGCGAATGCATGCGGTGGCACCTTAGGCACGAAAGGCACTGCTCGCGCAGTGCCTTTTGCGTTGAGATGTGTTGACAAAAAAGATGCCGAATTATTTTTCTATATATTCCTCAATAAATTCTGCCCACGGAGTTTCTCCGCAGTAATCAGAATGGTCATATTTGTGACGTCCTTGCCCATCACTGCCAACGGCATAAGAATATAAACCGTACTCGGCAATAATATCATATCCACCGTCCGAATATATCACGACTACAATGTATCCTTCATAATCGTATCCGCCATCCATGGGAATAGGGAAAAAGACCGCCTCTTCCTCAAAACTGAGGGTGCAAAGAGTGTCCAAAAAGCGCGAGTGCTGCGCAGGTTCTAAAATCACAATGGGCTCATTTTCGTCAAGGAAAGTGTGAATATCTCCCTCGTAATACGCGCTCTCGGAATGATATATTTCGATGGTCTTAACATCCGCCCTATCTTGTGAGAGATTGACGTCTTTTTTTACGGTAGTACATGAAGAGAAGCAAGAGATCAGCAGCAGGATTGTCAGTAACAAAATCGTTTTTTTCATGGCTTCTCCTTTCATGATGGCAGTGCACTAATTGAAATATATTAAGTGGATCAACTCAAACGGTATGGGAAAGTACGTAAACAGAAATCCTTTGAAAACCGCGTGATATTTATAGCCGTCCTGCCCCCACGTCAAGGTGAAGTGACCGTCCTTTCGCGTGATCTGTACGCCGTACATGTCGCCCACGTCCACATCCTCCTTGAGCTGCCAAACGAAAGGCTCGTACTTAGAGGGCTCATAATGAAAGAGGTTGAACAGCTTTGACCAAATTTCAATGATGGATGGATCCGTATCCTCGGTTTGCCCGTTGAAAATATTGCTGCATGCTTCCTTTTCCCATCCGGTGTGGTACGGTATGTATTTGTAAAGGACACCGTCCTCTATTTCAAAGTAGGTGTAATCACCATCGCCCACGTTTTTTGCAATCACGTTGCCGTTGATTTTCAATTCCGTGCTGACCTTGGAACCCGGATAATCAATCTTTTGAGAGGATACCGTTACCGTATAATTTTTGCACATCATACGCAGATTCAGCTTGGCTACCGTGGGGGTAAGCACTGAGAGCGCAATGGAAATGATGAGCAAGTAGGCCAGTATGATGGCAATGATCCATACGAAAGGTTTACGCCAAAGGGATTTCCTCCGGAATTGATCCAGGTCAAGTTCTTCGGGAATTTGCGTTTTCTTGGGAATTGTCGTATACTTAGAACCGATGATCGTTTCATCCTGAAAGTTTCGCATGATTTCACCGCCTTTCTATGTGTAGTATAGCATAAAAGGGCAGGGGTGTCAAGTAGGGGCGACTGAACGAATCGCCCGTTAGCCGTTAGCCGTATTGTAGGGCCAGGCGTCCCCGACTGTCCTTTTTCCGGAATCTCGCCTTTGGCGAGAATACCCTCGCCCTGCGCCTGGAGAATGTCTTGCTGCGCAAGCCGCTCTCCGATCTTCGGGCGGGGTATGCGAACCGGATCCGCTGCGCCCAAGGCGCGCGGAGCTCGGTTGGGTGAAGG
>JAGBXH010000218.1 GCA_017629395.1 Clostridia bacterium
AAAACCAATATTTCAGCGGTTAACTTGAAAATGAGTGAGCGGATAACTGACATAGCCCCCCTCCGGGAGGGGGGAATATCAGCGCTGCCCTGTGCCAAGCGCAGGGGGGAGAGCGCGAAAACAATCGGTTTCTGCGCGTAATATCTCCATAACAAAAGCAGAAGCCCACTAAAGACTTCTGCTTTCACTTATTTTATCGCTATTTCCGCAGCCCTATGAGGCTGACCTTTTTATATTGGTTTTACCAAATGACGATTCTCTTGTCGGGAGCGATGTACATTTGGTCGTTTTCGGTGACGCCGAAGGTCTCGTACCATTCGGGGAAGTTACGGGGAGGCATGTTGGCACGCAGCATGCAAGGACCGTGCACGTCAACCGCCAGCAGCATCTGTGCGTATTCGGGTCTTGCCTTCTGGCACCATACTCTTGCCCAGTTGGAGAAATATTCCTCATAGGAAGTGCCCTCGGTCTTGCCCATAATGTCCAAGGTAACCGACATACCGCCGTTGTCCGCCATGTTCTCGGACACGATAAACGCGCCGTTGACCTTGCCCTGGGGCAGCTCAATACCGTCAAACTGTGCAATCATGTCCTGCACCTTGGCGTCAAATCTTGCAAAGTCCTCATCGGTCCACCAGTTGTTGATGTTACCGTTTTCGTCGCACTTTGCACCGTTGGAGTCAAATGCGTGCGAAATTTCGTGACCGATGACCGCGCCGATACCGCCCAAATTCTCACTTCTGGTCTGCTTAAGAGAATAGAAGGGAGCCTGCAGAATGGCAGCGGGGAAGGTGATGTCGTTGACGAAGGGATCGTAGCAAGCGTTGACCATGTGGCCGGGCATTGCCCAGTTTTCGGGCTCGGTGGGCTTGTTCAGCTTTTCATAGGAGGCAAGCTCTCTGACTGCCTGCAGCGAGCGCACGATATCAAACAGCGAAGCGTCCGCGTCAAAGACCATCTTTTCGTAAATGGGTCTGACCTTGTCGGGATAACCCATCTTAACGCCCATGGTGGACAGCTTGAGGATCGCCTTTGCGCGGGTTTGCTCGCCAAGGATCTCGTTGGTCTTGATGCGCTCCTTGTAGGTGTCGATGATCTGATATACGATCTCGGTAATGTCCTTCTTGGCTTCCTTGCCAAAGTACTTGTCGCCGTAGTAAATGCCCACGGGCTCGGAGTACGTGCCCGAAGCGAGGTTGTATGCAAACTTTTCAATGTCCTGCATCTTGGCAACGCCCATCAGCGCGCGCATGTATGCACCGCCCAGCTCGCGCAGCTCCTCGGAAAGGTAGTTGCATGCGCTGAGCAGCCCCGTGACGTATGCCCAGTGCTTGTAAAGGGTCAGGGTGTCGGCGTTGAGGATCTTGGCAAAGTCACCGAAATAGCGAGGCTCGGTGACGATGACGGTCGCGGGCACGTGACCGAACAGATCGGTCAGAATGGCAGTAAAATCAATGGTGGAGAGCATTTCTGCGGCAGCGGCGGTGTCCATGGGGTTGTACATCTCCACGTATCTCGACCACTCCTCGCGGGACTTTGCAAGTCCTGCAATGATCTCGTCGAACGCCAGCGCGTCGGCAACGTACTGCGCCTGTACCTCGGGGGCAAGGTCGGTCTGCGCCAGCACAGCGGATGCAACGCCCTGCCAGATGCCGATGATCTGCTCCTTCTGTGCAGCCATTTCGGGGCCGTAGTAGGTGGTGTCGGGCAGAATGACGCTCGCGCCCTGCATGTAAACCAGGTGCTGCTTGGTGTTCTTCATGTCAGTGTCAACGCCGATATTGATGGGCGTGGGGATACCGCCAAGGGAGAGGGTCTTGTAAAGGCGGGAGAAGTCGTCAAGGGTATTGATCTGATCCAGTACCGCCAGCGCCTTGAGTGCAGGCGCGATGCCGTCCTTTGCCTTGCGGTCAGCGTCCTTGGCAATGGCGTAAAGCGTGCAGGCTCTTTCAAGGTGCTCGTTGGGGAATTCCTTGGTCTGTGCCAAGGTTTCAAATTCGCCCATCATAATCTTTTCTACGCTGTCGTTCAGTTCATTAAAGCCGCCCGCTACGGGCTTGTCGTCGGGGATCACCAGCTCGTCAAGCTTTTTTTGGTTGACGTATGTATAAAGGTCGTCTTGAATTCTGATGTTTTCCATAGTATTCTCCTGTTTTGCAATGTGATTTCTTCTATTGTAGCACCGATTTGGGGGAAATGCAAGAGCTATTGCCATATTTGGGAAGAAATGTTGATGGATAAGCAAAGTTTTCTGAAATTAAATGCAAAAAAGACTTGACAAACCGAGATAAAAGAGGTATAATATTGCCTGCGAGTTATGCAATGGCCGCTCGCAGGTACATGGAGATGTACTCAAGAGGCCGAAGAGGCGCCCCTGCTAAGGGTGTAGGCCGGGTAACCGGCGCGAGAGTTCAAATCTCTCCATCTCCGCCAAC
>JAGBXH010000219.1 GCA_017629395.1 Clostridia bacterium
CGCATGTTACGCCCCTTGTCCGCATATATTCAAACGAGAATGATTTGGGGGTGGTGGACATCAGGGCGACGGTCATGCAAGGCTTGAATGAGGCAGAGGTGGCGGCATCGCGCGAGGCGCACGGTGAGAACGTGCTTTCAAGGAAAAAGAAAAAGGGATTTATCCGCCAATTCGTAGGCAATTTGGGCGATCCCATCATCAAGGTGCTGCTGTGTGCGCTTGGAATCCATATCCTTTTGATGTTTAGGCAGGCGGATTGGCTTGAAACGGTGGGCATTGCCATATCTGTCTTTTTGGCAACCTTGATCTCTACCGTGTCGGAGTACGGCTCGGAGGCGGCGTTTGCAAGGCTTTCCGAGAGCTGCGGTGCGGGGGCGTGCCGCGTGCGCAGAGAGGGCAAGGTCAAGCAGGTAGCTGCTGCCGAGATCGTGGTGGGTGACGTGGTGCTGTTGCAGGCGGGGGACATGATCCCTGCGGACGGCAGAATGCTGACGGGACGCTTGCGCGTGGATCAATCCGGCATGACGGGCGAGAGCGCGGCTGTGCAGAAAGCCCCGGGAGGCGGGGAGAGGACACCGCACAACGAGGCGTTTGTGTTCGGCGGCTGCACCGTGCTGCAGGGCGAGGGCGAGATGCTTGTCGAGGCGGTTGGCGACGCCACCTTTTTGGGCGGTATTTCGTCCGAGGTGCAAAGCGAGGTACGCGACAGCCCCTTAAAGGTGCGCCTTGGCAAGCTTGCGGGGCAGATCTCGCGTCTTGGCTATGCTGCGGCGGTCTTGGTGGCTGTTGTGTATTTGCTCAATGCTTTCGTGCTGGATGCGGGCTTTGACGGGGAGATCATTTTGCACCGTCTGCGCGACTGGCAATTTGTGCTTGAGCACCTGTTCCGCGCCTTGACGCTGGGGCTGAGCGTCGTGGTCATGGCAGTGCCGGAGGGCTTACCGATGATGATCGCGGTGGTGCTTTCCTCCAACGTAAAGCGCATGGTGCGCGACAACGTGCTTGTCAGAAAGCCCGCGGGCATTGAGGCTGCGGGCAGTATGAATATTCTCTTTACCGATAAAACGGGCACGCTGACGCACGGCAAAATGCGCGCCACGACGCTGCAGCTCGGCACGGGTGAGGTGTTGGGGCTGCCTTTGTCGGGGCACGGTACGCTTGCGGGGCTGTACCGCCGCGCCTGCCTTGGCAATACCTCCGCCCAAGCCGAGCAGGATGCGGGCACGGGGCGCGTGCGCGCTCTGGGCGGCAACGCGACCGACCGTGCGCTCTATGAAAGTGCCTTGACCGATCCTCGCGCCCTGCCTGCGCCCGAGTCTGCCGCGTGGCGGCTGCCCTTTGAAAGCGAGCGCAAGTATGCCGCGGCAATGCTGGGCGGCACGGTGCACGTCAAGGGCGCGCCCGAGCGCATTTTGCCTTACGTCAAAAGGGTATTGGACGCGCAAGGGCGAGAGGTGCAGGCAGATGCCGCCGCCTTGCGCGCACTTGCGCAAAAGCCCGCGAGCGAGGGCAAGCGCGTGGTGGCATTGGCATATTGCCGCGAGGGCGGCACGCAAGCCTCTTATGCGGCGGGCGCGTTTGGGGCACTCGTGCTGATCGGCTTTGTGCTCTTGGAGGACGGCTTGCGGCGGGAAGCTCCGCGTGCGGTGGCGGACTTGCGCGGTGCGGGCGTGCAGGTGGTCATGATCACGGGCGACGGCAAGCAGACCGCCGAGAAGATCGCGCGTGCGTGCGGAATCTTAGGCAGCGGTGTGGACGTGGTATTGGAGGGCAGCGAGCTTGCCGCCATGTCCGACGACAAGGTGCGTGCACTCCTGCCGCGCATCGGCGTGGTGGCGCGTGCCATGCCTGCCGATAAAAGCCGTCTTGTGCGGCTGGCGCAGCAGCTTGATTTGGTGGTGGGCATGACGGGCGACGGCATCAACGACGCGCCCGCGCTGCGCGCCTCCGACGTGGGCTTTGCCATGGGGGATGGCACGCAGGTAGCCCGCGAGGCAGGGGATATTATCCTGCTTGACAACAATCTTGCATCGGTCGTCAATGCCGTGCTGTACGGACGCACCGTGTTCAAAAGCATACGCAAATTCATCGTGCTGCAGCTGACCATGAATTTCTGTGCGGTGGGTGTTTCCATGCTCGGTCCCTTCCTTGGGTTCGACGCCCCCGTGACCGTGGTGCAGATGCTGTGGATCAACATGATCATGGACACCCTGGGCGGTCTTGCCTTTGCGGGGGAAGCACCCAAAAGGTTCTACCTGAAGGAAGCTCCCAAGAAGCGCGACGAGCCCATTCTCAACGGCTATATGATCTTTCAGATCGTCTGGCAGGGGCTTGCGACCGTGGGCGTATGCCTTTGCATGCTGGTCGTGCCTGCCATTACGGGGCGATTCCGCGCTGCGCCCGATGACATTTATCTGCTGACTGCGTTTTTCGCGCTGTTTATTTTC
>JAGBXH010000220.1 GCA_017629395.1 Clostridia bacterium
CGCCCATTCCTGCCGCTGTGGTCGTCCGAGCCGCCGATAACGCCCATTTTCGCCCCTTGGCGCAAGGCATCCTGCCAAAAGCCACCCTCACAGCAGGCATACGTTGCCCCTGCGGGATTGCCCATATACTCAGCAGCATCACCGCGCGAGATCACCTCGATAAAGGGCGTGTGCAATTCTACAGGCAGCGCGAGAAAATCCGCATTTGACGTAAAGGAATAGGTGTCGTGCGGGCAGGTGATCACGTCCTCTCGCCCAAGCAACGCGGTAAGCTCTTCCTTGGTGATCTCACCGTCGCGCACACCGCGCACCATATCTGCATCCGCATCACGGAAATACAGCACCAAATTATTATAAAAAGGATAGGAATCGCGCTCGTAGCCAAGCAGCGTGGAAAACTTGCCCGGCTCGCAGTACTGTGCCACCTTTTGCTTGATCACATCCCACTTCGAAGGGCTTCCCTCCCACAAGTCGGGCTTTCCCACGCCGCCGTGGTCGTGATCGGTCAGCACCGCGAAATCCAAACCCGCAAGGTCGCGGATATTGCGAAAATACGTATCAATATCGGGTCTGCCGTCCGACAGATTGGTGTGCCCGTGCATCTCGCCCACCAAGGGGACCAGTTCGGGCGCAGGCGGATCATAGCTGCGCCACGCCGCCTGCAAATCCGCGCCCGTTGCGTCCGCCTTGCAGTACACCGCATCGGTAAACGCCGCAGAACGGTTGGCGGTGTCGTATCTCTTGGCTATATATTTGTCGGGGTGCTTCATAAGACACCTCCTTGCAAAATTTCGTCAAAATATGCCCGCAGCTTCTTTGCGTCACCGTCGAACACGTACCCCTGCATACCGAGTGCGCACGCAGCCTGCACGTTCTCCGCCTTGTCGTCCACAAACACGCACGCGGCAGGGTCAAGGTCAAATTTCTCGCAAATATGCGCAAAAATTGCCGCATCGGGCTTGGTCAAACCGCAAACAGCCGAAAAAACGCAGCCGTCCATCAGTTCCAGAATAGGAATCTCATGCGCGTGAGAAGCAAAATAGGTGGAAATATTGGAGAGCAGATAAACGTGCACGCCATACGTGCGCTTGATGTGTAGGATCAAGTCACGCATCCCCTCAATCTCGGGGATATTGTAGATCCAATTATAGTAGATCTGCTCCACCGCACCGTGCAGGTGCGCAGGCACGCGGGACTGAATGTCCGCAACGACCTCGGCATCCGTAATCGTGCCCGCATCCAGCCGATCCCAGTACTTGCGGTCAAACGCTATATGCGCCAGCAACGCTGCCTCCACGGGGTCGTCTACGTACTTTTTCACCATAATCGGCGGCTCAAAACGCACAAGCACCTGACCGAAATCGAAAATCACGGTTTTCAAAGCGTCACCGCCTTTAGGTAAGAATTTCATACGTGGCAGAATTCAGCCACATTTTTCTGTCGTTGATCTTGACGGCAACGTAATGTCCGCCCTCGGGACAACCGCTGATCGCACCGTCGTCCGTGATCTCTTCTGCACCATTGACCGCGCGCGCAACAAAATCAAGGAGATCCTCCTCTTTGGCAATCTGAAACTTTCTGCGCATTCTCTTTTTCGCAAAATATCCGTTTATATGCCACTTCTCTCGGTTTTCAAGCAGATCCTTGCGCAGATCCTCGGTAGGATCGTAGGTCAACTGATCAAGCACGTCCTTGGAAGCCTCATAGTCCCGATACTGCACAAACACTCTGTAATTGCCAAGATTCAGCCCAAATGCGCTTCGTGCACCGTTTCCGAAAGGCATCAGCGCGCACGGAATATCCATATCTGCCAAGGTGTTTTTCAGCAGTCCGCCAAAGTCCTCCGCGCACTCGGTCAGAATGCAATAGTCCTCGGGCAGTACCTCGCGCAGCTCCGTGGTGTCGCAAATATCGCAAGTATCGTTCTCGCACAGTGCCCTGCAATTCTCACAGTATTTCATAAGCCCTCCTGATCATTCACTCCGCATCGTCACGCATCATACTGTGCACAACGCGCCAGGCAGGATCTGCATAAAAGCGGTGTCCGCCCTCCCCAGTTACTAACGCGCAGGCATCGGGTACGCCTGCAGTAGCATACAGCTGTTTGGTGATCTCATACGACTCGCGCACGCCCTCGTCAGGGAAAATGTCGTCTTCCTTGCCGTTGACAACAACCAGCTTGCGGGGTGCAACCAAGCCACCGATATCGCCCATATCAAAATATTTTGCAATATTCGGTACGAAGTTGCAAACGCAATGCAGCATTGCCGCAATAGAGTGCTTATACGTGCACAGCGAGCAGGACGGAATGGCAAGGCAAATGCGCTCGTCCAGGGCTGCGGTATAAATGGTCGCAGTACCGCCACCCGAATGCCCCATCAGCATAACGCGCTCAGGATCGACAAAATCAAAATGCGCAAGCACTGCGTCAATGGTACACATCGCATCCATCACGCGCTCGCCAATGGTGGTTCTGCCGTTCAGGATCGCGTTCATACTGGAAACGTGGCAATCAGGATTACCCGTCTGGGGGTTGCCGCCGCACTCACCAAAATTTCTTTGCTCAATGGCAACGCCAACGCAACCCTCTTTGACGGCTCTGACCAAATAATCACCGTCTTCCTGCTCAACCAATTGCACATCCTGCGGGAACTTGACAATGCCGAGCGAAACGTGCATACCTGTGGAGTGTCCCTGCAGCGTCAGCATGACGGGCAGCTTGCCCGTAGCTCCGCACGGCACGCGCATCACGCCGGGGACAATATATCCGGGCTCGCTCTGCAGCGTAAAGCGGTATTCGGTGTATTCCTCGGTTTCCTTGGTATATGCAACGGTGAACATGTCGTCATCCGCTTTTTTCATGTTATCAAGTCCCAACAGCTCGGCAATCTTGGCGCGCGCCTTTGTCTGCCAGGCAGCAAAATCCTCGCCTTCCTGATAGCGCAGCGAGGGATTGATCTCCTCAATTTTCTTCAAATTATATTTCCAGGGCAACATTTCCATCATATAGGCATCCTCCAAAAAGTTTAAGTTATATGAGTATTGTAACACGCGTCAAAGCAAAAGTCAAGATGCTATTTACGGCGAGCTTGCCTGTAGCCTCGTCCCCAGACTTTAGCGCAGAGGCGTGACTACGCCTCAGTCCGGTAG
>JAGBXH010000221.1 GCA_017629395.1 Clostridia bacterium
AAATAGTAGTTGCCGTAGGTGCTGGCGATCACTGATCGCCCCTACAGGTGTATGTTCTGTGGTTTTAATACGTAAAACCCAAACAAAAAACTGCCGTAGGGGCGATCAGTGATCGCCCGCCGCCTACAGCAACTATCTATAAAAGCAATCAAGGACTGCATCAAAACGATACAGTCCTTGATTTTTGCCCCTATTTACCGCTAATTTGTCAGCCCCATGGAGCTTTTTCTCTTGATTCACTTTTTCGTCTTTGCCCCGCGAACGCGGACGGTAAAGGTCTTTGCGCATCTTGGGCAACGCACGGTATGCTTGCCCTTCTCTCTGGGCAATCGCAGCGTCGCTTTACATTTGGGGCAATCGCGGAATACGTGGGTATCGGTGTCCTTGTTGCCGCCGTGTCTGCGGAACAGGCAGCGCACCTTGTATTCAAAGGCGCACCATTTGCTGTTTTCGGCTTGCCTTTTATAGATCTTGCGCGAAAAGGTACGCGCAGTCGACCAGATACAAAGTGCCAGCGAGCCCGCATAGAGCACTGACGACACGATGCCGCCCGCCAAGGTTCTACCCCATATCAGCGACACGGGCAGCGAGATGCCCAAAAGCACCAACGCAACGACCGACAGCACGCGATTCAGCCTGTCCGTGCCGTAGCGTCCGTACATGAATTTATAAAGCTTTTCTTGAAAATTTGCCATGATTTCACCCTCATTTTGTCATATTGTGCACATCATAGCACACAATTATGAACCACGCGTGAAAGATATCGTAGTGATTTGATAACCGCAAGGAGATTATTTGTAAAAAATGCATACAGAGCTCAAAATATATAGGAGCGTCCGCGTGATGCACCTCATCCACCGCAATCGCGTCGCCTTCTAAGGTCGGCTCCGCTGCGGTTCCCCTTCCCCAGCGGGGAAGGCTTGTTTCAGTTGCCCTCATCGTTAAGAAGTAGCAAGACATATGAAAAATGTTTTTGCCACAACGGTCAACCTAACGAAAAGGATGCGCGCAGAAGGCCTTGCCCCGCTGGGGAAGGGGGACCGCAGCGGAGCGCAATGTCACCGAGGTATGAGGTGACATAAGTGACGCTATTGCGGTGGATGAGGTACATCATACGGACGCTCTTTCATCCAAGCATGCCCTTACGCAAAGAAAAGCCCCGTTACCGAGGCTTTTCCAATATTTCATTGCATAGCGGGAGCAATCCCTGCCCTATGGTTGTCACTTAAAACAACGCCTGCGACATATTGACGCTACCGCCTGCTTTTCCGTTGCCCGCCTGGCCGTAGGTGTTATCTCCCTGCGCCTGAATGGTGCCATCCTCAAAAAGGAACAAGCTGAACTGATAGCCCGACGCAATATCCTTGACGCCGCCCGCGATCATCTTGCCGGGCGTGCCCGAGGTTGCGTTCACGCTGCCCAAAGCGCCGCCCATATTGGAGCCGTAACCCCAGACCGAACCGTCGGTTTTGAGAATGAGCATATTGCTATGGTGCAGCACCGCCTTTTTGACACCGTTTGTCAGCTTGACCGCACCGCCTGCGCCCTGACCTTGTCCCCAGCCGTTCAAAGATCTCCAGCCTGCGTAGTAAAGCTCACCCTTGGTGTTGATCAGCACGATCTGATGCTCACCCGTAGACATATAGGTAACGCCCGCAAGCAGCTTATGCGGTGTATTATACTTCTCCGCATCCTTGCCGAACTTCTGCCAGCGGTTATCGCCAAGCACGTAGCAGGTATTGCTTGAATCGGTATAGAAGGTATTTCTGCGACCTGCTGCGATCAGCTTTACGTTGCTTGCCACCACCTGGAACGTGGTCGTGGTGCCACCGTCGTTGCGCTTACCGAGCTGACCGTAGGTGTTGGAGCCAACGCCCCACAGCACGCCCTCCTCGTCAAGCACGAGCAAATGGTCGTGACCGACGCTGAAATCCTTGATCTTTTTATCAAACTTGACAAGTCCTACGCGGTCATCGGTTGCCGTGCCGTTTCTGCCAAGCTGCCCTGCTCCGTTTGCGCCAACCGTGTAAAGCTGACCGTCCAGCGTCAAGTACGCCATCATGGTGGCGTTGCTGTTATTCTCACAGTCGTTACTGTGGCAGACCTCCACCTTGGCAACGTCCGAAGCCACCAGCGTGGGCATAGAGATCTTACCGCCTCCGGGAATACCCAGAATGCCGTTTTCATTCATGCCCCAAGCATACAGATCGCCGGTTTCCGTCAGATAATAGGAGGAATGCCCGCTTGCCGTAATGCCGCTCTGCACGCCTGCCACGGGGCTCTGCGTGCTGTTTGACTTGGTATTGATGATCAAAGTACCGGAGGACGAAACGGTAAACTGCGCTGCATTGCCCTGCACGCTTTTGCTCTCGCCCACAGAAGGCATAAACATGATGGAAGATATGCTATATCCCTCTTTTGCGGTTGCGTTGACGGTAAAGGTTACGTTTGCCGTACTGCCCGGCTCTACCTCAAATGCGAATTCCGTACCGGACGCGCTGACGGATTCACCGTTAAAGCGCACCTCGGCGCGATCGGGGTTAAAGCTGACCACGATTTTTTTCTCGGTACCGATTTCCAGATCTGAAGGAGAAATACCGAAATAATTACACAGCATGGAAATGACGTACTGCTCCCTATTACGAACAAAGCTGTACATATTCTCAACCGAGGTGCGATATTGATTTTCGCTCGCACCCCAACGCATGGTCTGCAGCTCAACGAGCGGTTCACGCTCGCTGACGATCGCATCCAGCTCAGCTTCCAAAAACTCAGGGGTATAGATACGATCCACCACGTATGCAAAGCGCGTAATAAACGCCTGCTTGAAGCCTGAATTCTTGCAAAGCCCGTGCATGATCGTACCAACCACGGTACCCGTGGAATCGATCCAGCCAAAGAAATTTGCTTTTTCGGAGGTATCTGCCCAGTGCCCCATAGGATACATGGCAATACCCATATCCATATCAAGCAGAGTGAAATGCCACTTGGTATCCACGCTGCCCTCGGTGCGATTCTTGAAGACCTTGATATTGTTCTCAGGCCAGTCGCGCGCATTGAAGAACAGACGCGCCACGTACATATCCATAAAGGAATTGACGTCCAGTCTTTCGGCTACGTACTGATAATGCTCCTCTTGTGACAGATCATGCGTGCGGATATAGTGCACAATGGCATTAAACTCGTCCGCATCCTCCTGCGTGGACTCCATGGGAATAAAGGGAGCACCTGCATTGCCGCCAATCACCAGCGCATCATAATCGCTTTCAATGATCGCAACCTCTTCCTTGTTTGCGCCCGTATGTGACTCCACGTACTCGGGGCTGTAACGCTCACGCGCATTATACACGCCCCAGAATTCACCGTTGATAAACAGCAGAACGGGAACGTACGCCATGGTATATACGTCAAGCTCGCGCGAAACGCGCTGCATATACGCATCACGGATAAAGGAATCCATGCAGTCGTTACCCGAATTACGGAGCAGCAAGCGCGAGAAGTCGGTAATGGCGTGCCCCGCATCATCACGGGCATAGCCCTGGAACAGATCGTAATTGAGATCCCCGTCCGTGCCCGCTGCAGTATTGTTCGCGCTCTTGTAATAAACGCGCATGGACTTCATGGGCCAGCCCGACGAGCCGTGTCCGCTGATGGCAAGCTCTACGTAAGAGGAGCCGTGCCGCACACCGTCGGGAGAGAACACCTCCAGCATACCCGTCTGACGCTGGTTAGGCCCACCGCCTGAGCTTGAATAGTGATTGTAAAAGCCCTGACTGCCGTAGATCAAATTCCGATCCATAGACAAGGACATCATGCTCACGCCGTACTCGTAAAAGGTTTCGGAAATAAAATACGTATTAGTAAAGACGTCCGAATAGGTAAATCCGTCACTTGCGTATGCCTTGATCACGTAGCCACCGGGAAGAGATTTGCTGTTTGTACCAAAGCCGTGGGCTTGAGCCCCCTTAATGGTATCTCCGATAGGCATATCCGAGGTATCTGTCAAAGAGATAGGCCCGGTATATTCCTTGCCCTTTGCTTTGGGATCCGTGCCGTCGGTGGTATAGTAAATCTTATACCCCTCCTTGGTGCTCAGCTCAAGCGCAAAGCCCTCCTTGTAAACTCCGGCGTCCTTGGAGAACTGCACCTCGAAAACGCGAGAACCAACCACAGTGTTCTTGCCTTGGCTGCTCTCGGGGCACACCAGCTCCAGCTGTGCGGTGGTTGCCTCATTGAGATTCACCTTATGAAATCCGCTGTAATGCTTGCGTGCGGTACGTACGGCAACCTTGCTCTTGGACATGTTATCCACGGCATAATGGCTGTCATACCCCAGCTCTGCGGCAACGAAATACGAAACCGTACCGTCAATCTGCTCAACAAGCGTATTCTTATCGACGTCCTGCCCTGCGGGAGCAAGTGAGAGCTGCATATCCTTGTTATCCAAAATGACCGCCCATTCAACGTCATAGGACTCAATGGCAAGCACTGCGAACGATTCGTCATAAGCCTCGCCGTTGTTTTCACGTGCTGCCTGCATACGAACCAGATAATAGCCGCCGGGGGCTATGCTTGCATCCTTGGGGAAAACAAACTGCCTGTAGTCGTCACCCGTATCCTCGCGGTAGTACAGCGCCGCACCCGCCAAGGGAGCTCTCTCCGTGCCCGTATTATAAAGCTGGATAAAACCGTGTCCCACGGCAGCATCCTTGTTCTGCCCCGTACCGTATACGGCAGAGATCAGCACGTCCTTGAACTGCTTAGCAATCTCATATTGGGGATCGTCGGGCTGCAGGATTTCATCACTTCCACCGGGCTGCGGCGTTGTGTTCTCTCCGGGCTGCGTGGATTGCTCGGGGGCTCCCGTGCTCTCCTCGGTGGTCGTGTCATCGGGGGATGTATTCGGCTGGCAGGCAGCAAACGCGCCCGCCAGTAACAGTAATGCTAAAAGCAGCGAAAGTGCAGCTTTGAGGGATATTCTGTGTTTCATGGATATTCCTCCTTGAAGTAAGATTTCATATATAAAGCTGTCATATTCTGAATTGGTCTTTCATTATACCATACTTTTATATAATTGTAAACACTTTTACCGCTCAAAATTGTAAATTATGCCATATTTCACACCAAATGTGATGTTTGTCACATAAAACGCATCAAAAAAGCTTCCCGATCTTATCGGGAAGCTTTTTATAGGGCTCATTGCTCAGCCATACGGATCAGATCCTTGATAGCATTTTCAATGACTTCTTGATTTTGCTTGAGCAGCGAGGTCAGATAGGGCGACTCGTTCTCAAGCGCAACGCCGAACATATTGGTTACAGCAGGGCCGGCTGCATGCATGTAAGTGCTGACAAAATCAAACGACTTGGTTTCCATGACCAGGTTGAGCATATCCAGATCCTCTGCAGTGCTGCAGATACGCATGGAAAAGCGGTCATAATACATGCCCTCTGATTCCTTTGCCATAGCTTCCAGTGCGTAGCCCACAAAATCCTTGGGAGCGTTCGAGGGCACCATCACGGCTGCTGCACCGCTGTCGACGTACGAGTGATACTCACTCGCATTCTCCTCGGTCGTAGGATAAGGCATGATGCCAAACGCAACGTCGTTCTGTGCCAGATGGAGCGCATCCTTCACAGTAGCCGACATGAACAGCGCATGACCCTGTACAAATTCCTTCATAGGGGTAAACGCATTGATACCGGAATTGATAGCCAAAGCACCCAAAGAGAACATTTGATAAAACGTGCTATAGTTATTGATGATCATCTGTACGTGATGTATGTTATCTTGATAAGCAGGCAGATTGTTACCATCCTTGATCACAATCAAGGAGCCGGTACCCACGGCAAACGCCCGGGCATCTTCAGGTCTGCAAACCAAACCAAAAGCATCCCCCATTTCCATGGTGCTATTGCCATTGAGATCGGACTGGGCGACCATATTCATTACCTGCATGTTATGTAGCGTCCAGACGCCTTGTTCATAGTACATGTGAATATCTAATCCGATCTGATCGGCGAACTCTTTGTTATACAAGATCAGCGAGGTTTTCAGCATCACGTCGGGCGAGATCTCACCCGTCATCATGGGCAGGTAGCCTCCGATCGACAGGTCGGTAAGCGCACCTGCATCCCAAGACGATGGTCTAAGCCAAGGCAGGTCGTTGAGATTGGTCAGCACGCCCTTTTGTGCAAGCGGTGCGCCTATACTTGACATACCACCCAATACAAGATCATATTCACCCGTACCTGCGGTGAAGTCATTGAGCACCATATTCGCCATGTCCTGATGCTTGGCGTACGCGTTCGTGATCACGAAGTTATATTTTTCCTGTACAGTCTGATTGCGCAGGAACGTGATTTCACTGATCGTCGTATCCAGATCCTTGACGTATCCAAGATCGCTTTCCTTTACCTGCAGCACGACCAGCTCCTGCCCCGCAAACTGATTTTCCGGCAGCTCTACGATGGGCGGCTCTGTTCCGCACTCGGTCTCATCCCACCAAATTTCGGGCGAGGTTGGATGCTCCCCTACGAGCACGTCGGTCTCTATCCACGTTTCTTCAACTGCGGTTTCCGGCACAAAATCATCGCTTGGGATGTAGTCCCCCACTCCCTCACTAAACAACTCGCCCACAAGCCCGCCGAACTCCATATCACACGCCGCAAACGAGCCAATCAACAAAAGGCTGACCAATATCAATATCAATCTTTTTTTCACACGATCATCCTCCTTGAAAAATCAAATTTGCATTTTCGCATAGCTCACATACGCCTTGCCAAAATCAATTGTTTTCCCGAACGCTTTGATATACCTCTTCAAGATACGTCACGAACTCTTTTTTATATCCCTGCAGATAAACAGCTGAACCCTCGCGCAACGGCTTTACCTCGTGTCCTCCGACTTGCAGCAGGGTAAGATCCAAACAGCAGCGGGCATTTTCCATGACGGTAAAGCATGCGTTTGCAGAGTTTGGATTGGGATTGACCTTATAGATCAGCTCCTCGATCGCGGGCTGCATATGGTTTGCCGCCAGTACGGAAAGCACGTTGAGTGCCATGCCCACCTCACCGTCTCCGCTGCGCGAAACGCTTAAAAAGCTGCCGCGATTACAGCTTGCAGCGGCGGGCACGTAGTGACCTACCATATCAGGCACGGGGACGACGCACACGGGAAAGCTTGCATAGGTGCACAGAGCATCCTTACCGTCCAGTCCCGCAACGCGGCTGAGCGTGGTTGCGTAAAACAGCGCATTCCCGGAAAGGAACATCTCTTGCGGATTTTGAGCTTCGCATGACACGCGTTCCAAATGTGCCCATGAACTGTACAGCAAATTACAAAACGATACTGTATTCTCTCCGTACGTGCCGTTCGTAAAGATCTCAATACCGCTGTTTTTAAGCACAAATGCTTCACTTTCGTAGCGTTCATATACCGTGCCGACGCGATCTTCTTGATTGATACTGCCATTCCCATTGAGGTCGGATGTCGCCTCGGTACATATACCTATGTATTTCGTGTTTTCCCACGCACCCGAATTCACGATATCGTATATATCCTGATAACCGATCTCGTTCATCAGATCCTCGTTAAACACAAGGCAATTCGCGTCAAGCTGCGCGTAAGGTGTCAGATATCCCGCAAAGGAATATTGCGCACCTTCAAATTGCAGATCTGCATTCATCCGCCCAAACCAGCAACCGTTATTCATCTCAAAGCCCTCAAGCGAGTTTTGATTATGAAACGCCCCCGACATGGCAACCTCACCTGCGCTTGACAGAGGCAGGTAGCAAAGCATGATCATACCCGAGCTCACTTGCGTTTCGCTTACGGCAAGCTCAATGATTTCCGCTCCCGTCAGGGTCTGCTTGTGATAGATCTCATATCCGTAAAGCCCGGTAAACTGCTCCTCCATGGCAACAAACGCCTGATCAATCACTTCGGCACCCGTGTCATTGTGAAAGCCGATGCCGTCCGACGCCTCAAACATGATCAACTCCTGCGACAAATTCAAGCTGTCGGGAAAGCCGTACAGCTCCTCCCCCGGTCCCATGGTATAGGTTTCCTCGGGATCAATCGCGGGACTTGGCGGCACAACACCGATCAGCGAATCCATAAATCCGCCCTCGGACAGATCCGCGTCCGACAGCAGCTCGCCCACAAGCCCGCCGAACTCCATATCACATGCGGCAAGTGCGCAAAGCAAGACAACGCACACCAGCGCGATTGCAATTCTCTTTTTCATGTTCAATCTCCCCATTATCCGTGACTGAATTGATCGATCAGCTTATCCAAGGCTTTGATCAGCGCACGCTCAGTTTGCTTGATAGCAGAGTTCACGCCG
>JAGBXH010000222.1 GCA_017629395.1 Clostridia bacterium
GCGTGTTCTTGGCATCGCGCAGCTGTGCAAGCACGGGCACGATGGGGAAGCATGCAAGTATCGAGATCGCAAGGAAGATGCAGTTACCGGTCAGTGTGGTCTGTGCACTCAGGTCAAAGAACGCGTTGCCGTTGGCGCACACAATGCCCTTGATCGTATCCCACAAAAGCGAGAGGTTGTCAAATCGGAACAAGAGCCAGCCGAAATACACGGCGGGGAGCACGTAAATGCGCGCTGCGATCTTGGAGGCGAGCGGCGTATCCTTGCCCACGCGCAAGACGTATTTTTCAAAGATAAGCAGGATAAAGTAGTAAAGTCCCCACAAAACGAAATTCCACGAAGCACCGTGCCAAAATCCTGTCAAGCCCCACACGATGAGCATATTGAGGATATGACGGGGCACGCGTACGCGGTTGCCGCCAAGCGGAATGTATACGTAATCGCGGAAGAAGGAGGAGAGCGAAATGTGCCAGCGACGCCAGAAATCGGTGACCGAGGACGCAGCGTAGGGGTAGTTGAAGTTTTCCTTATAGTGGAAGCCTACCATAAGACCCATACCGATCGCCATGTCGGAGTAAGCCGAGAAGTCAAGGTAGATCTGCAGCATGTAGCAAAGACCGCCAAGCAGCAGAGAAACCGCGGAAAGGGCGGAAAGATCGGTCGTTGCGGCAGAGGGCAGAAGGGAATCTGCGATCATGGCGCAGCCGTTTGCCAGAAGAGCTTTTTTGGCAAGACCCACGGCAAAACGGGAAACACCCTGTGCGGCTTGATCCCAAGTGACCTTGCGATCCTCGATCTCGCGGGCTACGTCGGCGTAGCGCACGATGGGACCTGCGATGCATTGGTGGAACAAGGACGCGTACAAAAGCAGATTTGCGTAGCTCTTTTGCGCCTCGACCTCACCGCGGTAGACGTCGATGACGTAGGAGATCAGCTGGAAGGTATAGAAGGAGATGCCGATGGGCAGGATAATGTTCGGAATGGTTTTGGGCAGGCTGATAACGGCTTGTACGTTGCTAAGAAAGAAGCCTGTGTACTTAAAGAGAACGAGGAGTGCTAAGCAAAAGCCCACGCAGGTCCATGTTGCAACCAACGAGCGGCGCGTTTTTGCGCCCATCTGCTCAATGATGCGTGCGCTGATATAGCAGACAAACACCTCAAGGCACAAAAGCAGCACAAAGGCAGGCCCGCCCCACGCGTAAAAGATGAGCGAGGAGACCAGCAGAACGATATTGCGTGCGCGAATGCCTTTGACGGCGGCGTACAGCGCGTAGCTGATGACAAGGAATGCAAAAATAAAGAAAAGTGATGAGAAAACCATGCTTGCCCCTTTATATAGAGTAATAAAAATATCCATATTAAGTATAACACAAATCCGGCGTATGCGCAAGAGGTTTTTTTGACTCTTTATGAAAAAAGTAAGAGCTCAAATCTTTGAACGGAAGTTTTCGTTTTCCCTTGACGAAGCCGCTCTTTGGTGGTATAATATTGCCATATTAAGAGTAAATCGGTGAGCGTTAAGTGCTTGCGGGACGGGGAGTTGTCCGCAGGACGAAGATATGGGAGCATCCCAATCGCGGTTCACCCTTTGCATCCCGCTTTGTATGGCTTGAATACGGAGAGCCCCTCGGGCTGACCTTCTTTTCTTGCGATATGGGTGAGGAAAGGAGGATTTTTTATGAAAACAAGAAACAAGACCCCCGAGCTTTTGTCCGCAGGTGCGGGCTACGGTAAGCAGTATTGGGCAGATGCTGCCGCACAGCTCAAAAACGTGAAAATTCTGGTGTTTGCCGCACTGTTTATCGCTTTGCGCGTTTTGGTGAAAATCCCGTTTTTCAACGTCCAGGTGCTGCCCGGATTGAAATTTACGCTGGATTGCTACGTCAACGCAGTCGGTGCCATGGTTTGCGGACCTGTGGTAAGCTTTTTATCGGGCGCAATCAGCGATACGCTGGGCTGTATGCTGTTCCCGATGGCGGGACAAGCCTATTTCCCGCCCTTTATGCTGGTGGAAATGCTGAGCTCTCTGATTTTTGCGCTGTTTTTGTGGAAGAGAAAAATTACCGTCGGTCGTGTGCTTTTGACCAAGTTTACGGTCAATGTGGTATGTAATTTGATCGTCAATCCTCTGATTTTGAAGTGGCAATATTACGCGCTTGGCTCAGAAGGAACTGTTGCAGCCTTGATCAACGGCGTGCGCATCGGCAAGAATCTGATCCTGTTCCCCTTTGAGGCAGCGTTTATCGTGCTGTTCATCTCTGCACTTTTCCCGCTTTTGCACAGGGTGGGCGTTGTTCCCAAGGATCAGGCAAGACCGGAATTCAAGGTCAGGCATTGGCTGATGATCGCAATCGTGACGCTGGCGTCCTTTGCGCTGGTGCTGTTCTATTGGCTGTATTTGAAGGATTTTATTTCGGAGCACAACTTTAAGCTGTTCTGATATCATGATGAGGAGGTATGAAGTATGACGATACTGAGTGTGGACGATCTCGGTCTGTCCTTTGGTACCGATGTCATATTGGAGCATATCTCCTTTTCTTTGGATGAGAGTGATAAGCTGGGTATCATCGGTGTCAACGGATCGGGCAAGTCGTCCTTGTTCCGCATGATCACGGGGGCGTATGAGCCCACCGAGGGTAAGGTGTATATCTCCAAGGACAAAACGCTGGGCATTCTGACGCAGGACGGCGCGTTTGAGCGCGAGGGCGACGGTACGGCGCTTTCCTTGATGTACCATGCTTTTCCCCACCTGCTTGCCGCAGAGCAGCGACTTGCCGAGCTGGAAAGTGCCCTGCAGGACACCTCGCGCCCCGATTACGAGATCGTGACGGGGGAGTATACCCGCCTGCACGAACGCTTTATCCGCGACGGCGGCATGGAATTCCGCGGCAGATGTGCGTCGATCTTGCAAAAGCTGGGCTTTGACCGCGAGGATGGCGAGAGATCGATCGACACCTTCAGCGGCGGTCAGCGCACGCGCCTTGCATTGGCGGTTGTGCTTGCCACCGAGCCGGATATTCTGCTCTTGGACGAGCCTACCAACCACCTTGACATGGAAACGCTTGCGTGGCTGGAAAGCTTTTTGATCTCTTACCGCAAGTGCGTTATGGTCATCTCGCACGACCGTTATTTCCTTGACCGCGTGACGGGCAAGACCTTGGTCGTGGAGAATTGCCATGCCAAGCTGTATAAGGGAAATTATACGCAGACCATGCAGCAGCGCGAGCAGGACAGAGCCCTGCAGCAAAAGAAATACGACCTGCAGCAGCGCGAATTTGCGCGTCAGGAGGCGTTTTTGGACCAGCAGCGCCGCTGGAATCAGGCGCATAATTACGTCACGATCCGTGCGCGTGAGAAACTGCTTGCCAAGATCGAGCGCGTGGCAAAGCCCGAAAGCGCGCCCAAGCCCATCAAAATGCGCTTTACGGCAGCGTTGCCCAGCGGCAATGACGTGCTGACTGTCAAGGGACTTGGCATGCGTTTTGGGCAAAAGGAGATCTTTTCGGACGTGTCGTTTGCGCTCAAAAAGAACGATCGCATGATGGTCGTGGGGCCCAACGGCTGCGGTAAGTCTACCATGATCAAGCTGATATTGGACAAATTGACCCCCACCGCGGGCAAGATCGAGGCGGGGTATAACGTCAAGGTAGGGTACTATGATCAGGAGAACCAAAATCTTGACCCCGAGAACGCGGTCATTGACGAGCTGTGGGATGCATACCCGCAAAAGACCGAAACCGAGATCCGCAATGCACTTGCCTTGTTCCGCTTTGTGGGAGAGGACGTATTCAAGCCCGTGGCGGTGCTGTCGGGCGGTGAGCGTGCAAGACTGACTCTGGCAAAGCTGATCTTGTCCGAAATGAATCTGTTGATTCTGGACGAGCCGACAAACCACCTCGATATTGATTCGCGCGAGGCGCTGGAGGGCGCGCTGCAAGGCTTTGACGGCACGATTTTGGTGGTGTCGCACGACCGTTACTTGGTGGAAAAGCTGGCTACGCGTATTCTTTGCCTTGCCCCCGGTGCGCCCTTTGCGGGCAGCGTGCTGGATTTCTTTGTGGATCACACCGGTGAAGGGTATACCGAATACGAAAGATACGTGCAGGCACGCCGCGCCGAAATGGCCGTGACCGAGGACGCTTGCGAGAAGGTCGAGGCAAGCAGTGCAAAGATGCAGTATCTCAAAAATAAGCAGGACGTGGCTGCCGAGCGCAAGAGATTGCGCCGCATTGA
>JAGBXH010000223.1 GCA_017629395.1 Clostridia bacterium
CCATAAATACGTATTGCTGTCCGTCACGCGCGTATACAACAATGTCATGCTTTTGACTTTCCAAGTACAGAATATCATCGTATTCCATCATGACTTGTCCCTTTTTGCGGTCGTTGAGAACAAGACCGGGCTGCTTCTCCATCTTTTCCAAGCACATCTCAACAGCGCGGCGCAGCTTGACGGGATCAACGGGCTTTGTCAGATACGTCAGCGGATACACCTCGTAGGCTTCCAGCGCATATTCGGCACTGGAGGTGATAAACACAATATTGACGCGGCTTCCCGCACGGCGCAGCTCGCTTGCAAACTCAAGCCCCGTTTGCTTGTCCATCACAATATCCAAAAACAGGAGTGAATAATCGCACTTGCGCATGGCTGCCTGCAATTCATCGGCAGAACCAAAGCAATCCGTGCGGTGCGCAATCCCCTTTTCGTCCAACACCTTATCCAATAATTCCTTGGCCTTTTGCGTATAGAGCGGCTCATCATCGCAGATTGCAGTATAAAACATAGCTTCCATCTCCTTTGTCACAGCATTGATATCATTATAACAGAAAAACGCGCGTTTGTCTACAAAAACGCGAGAATTTTCTCGATTTCCCTTGACAAAAATCCTTCTGCGTGCTACACTTTACTTAATATAATTGTATTATTTACATCTGTATGCGCCGCACAAGGCTTGGGCACACAGTCACGCAAATTCGGCACACCGCAGGCTTTCTGCGGTATTTTTGTTTTATGGGAGGGCAGGATATGATGACAGTTACGGTACAGGCTTCCAATACCTATGACGTACGTATCGGCAGCGGCTTGCTTGCAAAATCGGGCGAGCTTGCAGCCAAGGTGCTTTCCCCCTGCCGCGCGCTGATTCTGACCGACGATCACGTTGCCCCCTTGTATGCAGATGCACTTGAAAAATCCTTGCTTGATGCGGGCTTTGTGCCCCAAGTTTACGTGGTCCCCCACGGTGAGGGCTCCAAATCACTCTGTGCGCTGGGCGCGCTTCTGGAGCATCTGGCAGAGCAGCACTATACCCGCACCGACGCGCTGTTCGCTCTGGGCGGCGGCGTTGTAGGAGATCTTGGCGGCTTTTGTGCCTCGGTCTATTTGCGCGGCATGCACTTTGTACAGATCCCCACCACGCTGCTTTCCGCCGTGGATTCCTCGGTAGGCGGCAAGACCGCCATCAATCTTGATGCAGGCAAAAATCTGGCAGGCGCATTCTATCAGCCCGATCTTGTAGTCTGCGACCCCGACACGCTCTCTACTCTGCCCGCTTCCGTTTTGGCGGACGGCTGCGCAGAGGTCATCAAGTACGGCGTGATCAACGATGCCTCCCTTTTCCGCTCCCTGCAGGGCGGCACCTCGCCCGCTTGCGAGCAGGTCATTGCCCGCTGCGTGCAAAACAAGCGCGATATCGTTGAGCGCGACGAATTTGACACGGGGCTGCGCCGACTGCTCAACCTCGGGCACACGGTAGCGCACGCCGTAGAAAAGCTATCTGACTTTGAAATTTCCCACGGAAGTGCCGTTGCCATGGGCACTGCCATGATCATGCGCGCAGCCGTGGCGCACAGGCTGTGCCCGAAGAGTGACCTTGACGCGCTGCTCTCTCTGACGCAAAAGCTGGGGCTGCCCACCGAGTGCCCCTATAGCACCGCCGAGATCGCAGCCGCCGCCCTTTCGGACAAAAAGCGCAGCGGAGACACCATAACGCTGGTTCTGCCTTACGGCATTGGAACGTGCCAGCTCTGCGAGCTGCCCGCAAATAAGCTGCAGGCGTTCTTTGAATCGAGGTAAGCGATGCAAGTCACGCTTCACACGCCGACACCGCGCGGCTCTTTGCGCGCCTTTCCTTCAAAATCCGAGGCGCACAGATATCTGATCTGCGC
>JAGBXH010000224.1 GCA_017629395.1 Clostridia bacterium
CATTCCGTCCACGTACCAAGGGCTGCCCGTGACCAAGATTGCCATGGGTGCTTTCGAGGGCAGCGCGATCCCGGTCGAGGTGATTATTCCGCATAGCGTATACCTGATCGATACCGAGTCGTTTCGCAATTGCGTAAACTTGGAGAGCGTGTATATTCCGAACAGCGTGACCATCATTGGTGACGCCGTGTTCCAGGAGTGCCCCAAGATCAAGAGCTTTGAGATCCCCGCTTCGGTGCAGAGAATCGGCATCGGTGCGTTTTCCGCGGGCGCAGGCTTGGAGAGCATTACGGTGGGGCTGGGGAACCCGAGCTATTATTCCAAAAACAACTGCCTGATCGAGCGAGAGACGGGACGTCTGATCTCGGGCTGCAGTAACAGCACCATTCCGGATGAAGTCAAAATCATTGGGTATATTGCGTTTCAGGGCTGTGTGGATATGAAAGAGGCGATTATCCCCGAGGGCGTTGTTGCCATTCACGAAATGGCGTTTTTGGAATGCACCTCGCTTGAATATGCAAGCCTGCCGAGTACGCTGCGAACCATGGAGGGCTTCGTCTTTGACGGTTGCTCGTCACTTCGCGAGGTCGTGATCGCGGAAGGCGTCAAGGAGATCGGACTGTGTGCGTTCTACGGAACTGCAATTACCGAGCTTCGTATTCCCGAGTCGGTTACCAAGCTTGGCTCTCAGTTTGCTGAGGGGTGCAAAAAGCTCAAAACGGTGTATCTGCCCAAGGGGCTGATTACCATTGGGATCAGCGCATTTGAGGATTGCAAGGCGCTCAAAAGCGTGTATTATTCCGGAACGGTGCAGCAGTGGCATGCTGTGACAAAGGATGTACGCTGGGATGCAAACACTGCTTCGTATAAGGTGTATTGCTCGGACGGTGAGATCAAAAAATAAAAAAAGGGAATGCGTTACGAGAGTTCCCGTAAGGATATTTCATGCGTAGGGCGGCGCCTTGCTGCCGCCGCTGCTTGACAACAAAAGACGCTGAAAAAAGGCGCAACCGCCACGCGGTTGCGCCTTTGTGATGTAAAAAGTCAGTTTTCTCGCGCTTTTCTCGTCAGCCAAAGCACAAGCTCGGTGACGGCAAGCGACAGAGCAAGCAGGGCGCAAACGCCTGCCGACGCGCCCAACGCGATCAGCAAAAGCTTTCCTGCGTAGAGTCGGAGGTCGTCGGGCAGGGCTTTGTACAGGACGGAAAGATCGTAGCGCACGAACATGAATGCCGACAGCTCAAACTCATAAATACCCGGAAGCACCAAAGCAAGCAGTGCTGCAAGCACCGTTTGTCCTGCAAATGCCGTGCCGCCCAATGCAATCACGGGGATGCTCGGCGCACCGCGGCGAAGTCCCAGCACGATCGGAATAGCGATCGCAGCGGCAAAGCAAAGTGCGATCACGCCCCAGATCCAAGCGTAGGAGAGAAAGATTTTGAGCGTTTGGAGCGGATCTGCGACCATTTCATACGCACCGTCCGCGTGTTGCACAATGGTTGACGCTTGGTTTTTTGAAACGTTCAGCACGATACGAACGGCAAGCAGCGAGGGGAGCTGCATAAGCGCAAGCGCGCAAGCAAGAATGGTGCGCGGGATCAGGGATTTGTATTTCATGCAAGCTCCTTTTTTTTCTTAAAGAATCTGATCGTAAAGAACAGCATGACAATTCCCAGAATGGGGAAGATTGCGCAGGCGAGCATGCCTGCCTTGAGTCCTATCTGCTCGGGGGAGAGCGAGAGCTGCTCAGATAGGCGCGCGCCCAAGGACGATGCGCTGACCGCGTCGGTCACAATGCCC
>JAGBXH010000225.1 GCA_017629395.1 Clostridia bacterium
GTTTATCAGGCACCCTTACGTGCTTTTGCCTGCCTTCTACGAGCGTCTTTGCCGTAATGGTTGCGAAATCTATCAGCATAAAATTCACACCAATCACCCGGTTGGTACACGCGTGCGAATCTGCAACGCCGATGGGCGTTTCTTTGCCCTTGGCGAGGTGCGTGAGTACGAAGGCGGCAGTGCGATTGCCATGATCAAATTGTTTGAGTTATAATGGTTTCATACCGTAGGGGCGACCATTGGTCGTCCACAAAAAAACGCCGATCAAATCGGCGTTTTTTCTATTCAAAACTTCCCGCACAGGCGGTCGGTGCAATTCTTGCATTTGAGCGTGTCGTTGCAGGCGTCGGTAAAGCGTTCGGGGTGGGTATAGACCTGCACCTCCCAAATGACGTAAATGATGATTGACAAGCCTGCCAGCGACCAGGTATATACCCCGGGGACGAACAAAAACGGCGTGAACATCATAAAGTGATCCCAGTTGAAGATGCGGCAGGTGGTGCAGCAGCGATTCTTCATAAACCACACGCGAAAAGGGCACCAGAACAGCACGCAGATCAGATCACACACGTAAAACGCGGCAACGAACAGCATGGGAAACCAATACGCGCCCAAGGGCTTCAGCCACAAGAACCATGCAAGTGCCAAAGCGGCACTCAAGGGTCCCCAAAAGCACCAAATCTTCAAGCCTTCCTTGAAATATTTCTTGCGCAACGCGCGACGGTCAACCTGATCGCAATTTGCGCAGGGGCTGTAATTACGCCCAAACACCTTGAGAGAGCCCATGGAAAACCAGCCCTTGCTGGGCACGATCTGAAAGATCATATCAAACATCCAAATGCCCCACAAAAAATACAAAAGCAGGTGCGTGGGATGAAACTGCGAGAACACGGCTGTTCCCCCGATCACGTCGGCACTCTCGGGTCTGACGGCAAACAGCACGGCAAGCGCGATCAGCACGCAGACGCGATACAAAAACCGAAGAAAATATACCTTTCTCATGCGGGATGCTTTCTTTGTCGCCATACATAGCTCCTTTATCACTTCTTTACACCCACATTATACAGGAAAGCGCAGAAAATTGCAACAAAAAAGACCGAAATTTGTCACATTTCGGTCTTTTTTGTATAAATTTATTCAGCTTTTTTCTTGGAATTGCGGCGTTTGAGCGATTTGAGCTCCGCCATAAAGGAATCAATGTCGTTAAACTCGCGGTAAACAGACGCAAAGCGCACGTATGCCACCTCGTCCTTTTCGCGCAGAATGTCCATGACCATCTCGCCAAGCTCGCGGGAGTTGACCTCCTGGCGCAGCGAGTTTTGCAGGTCCATCTCGATCTGGTTGACGATCTCCTCAGCGTTCACGGGACGCTTTTGCGTTGCCTTGAGCACACCGACAAGCAGCTTGGACTTATCAAAGAGCTGCTTTTCTCCGTTTTTCTTAACGACGAAGATCTGCACCGATTCCATGATCTCAAACGTGGTAAAACGCTTTTGACACTGCAGGCATTCGCGTCTGCGGCGGATGCTGGCACCATCGTTTACGGGTCTGGAATCCACAACCTTGCTCTCTGCATATCCACAAGCGGGACAATTCATACACCTTTTCCTCCGAAAGAAAAATTTCCTTATGACAAGTATAACACATTTTTCTCGGTTTGTAAAGACCTTACACAACATATTGTGTTAAATATGTGAAAAATTACTGAAAATTTCTACATTGCGAGGTTTTAAGGCAATTCTTTCCTGCGTTTCCTGTGCTTTTCGCTGGCGTTTTTCGCATTTTCATGATAAGATTGAAGCATAGAAAGGAGAGAGCCCATGACACGCATCAAATCA